>CALGBW010000049.1 GCA_937884635.1 uncultured Chlamydiaceae bacterium | reverse complement strand
CTTGCCAAAGAAGTGGGGGACGAGCCTCTACTCATGGCTAAGAAGTTACCCCCAGGTTCTGTTTGGGTGCATAAGGATCGTAAAAGAACAGCTCAAGCAGCATCAAAGGAATTCGATATTTTATTGCTAGACGATGGGCTACAGTATACGCAGTTACATCGTGATGTAGAAGTGGTTCTTGTGAACGGTCAAGACCCTTTAGGAGGAGGACACTTTTTCCCAAGGGGGCGTTTGAGAGACTTCCCAGAACGTTTGCATTCTGCTGATTTTATTTTAGTGAATGGCTCTTGCTCAGAGGAAAATCGAATGCGCTTGCGCATGTGGAGTCAGGCTCCTCAGATACAAGTGCTACCTCGATTGGAGAAGGTTTTTTGGTCTGGGAAGGGAGAAGCTGCTTCTATTCGTGATATGGCTGTAGGAGTTTTTTGTGGTTTAGGCTTCCCTCAGGGATTTGTCCACATGTTGAAACAGGCAGGGGCTAAAATTATCGGGACGTATTTTCTCCCTGATCACGCTGGGATTACGAAAGAAGAGTTGGAGTATTTCAGTCATAAGGTAGCTATGCGTCGAGGTGTAGGAATTTTGTGTACAGAGAAGGACTACGTAAAACTCGGCGATTGGGCCAAGGATCTGACAACGTTACCTATTGGTGTTGTGCAGATGGCTTTTGATTTTATAGATCAAGAGGGTGAGGCGCTTATTCAGCATATTTGCCATGTCCATGAGACAAGAATAGGTAAGACGGCGTGATCAAGGGCAATGTAACAAGATAGCCAACGAAAGGAGGAAACGAGAAACTGGCTGCTTAACGGCGGGTGCTATCCCACCTCATTATTGGGGTTTCTCGTAATTTTTTATGAAGTTGTGGGTAAAAATCTTTATCGGCTTATTTGTAGGAGTATTTCTAGGTCTGGTCTTAGAGGATAGGGCAATTATTTTTAAGCCTATTGGAGAAATTTTCTTAGATTTATTAGGTCTGGTTGTCTATCCCCTGGTATTCTGCTCTATGGTTCTAGGGATTTCTTCGATCAGTGATATGAAGAAATTAGGACGCATAGGAGGAAAATGCATAGCCCTCTATTTGGGGACCACGGCTTTGGCTATCGCCGTAGGTCTATGTTTTTCTCAATTATTCTGCCCAGGTAAGGGATGTGATTTATCCCATATGATCGTCGATACTGTGGTGAATCCTGCTCAACAGGTAGCTAAAGATAAACTCTATTACTTTTCGATGGTTTCACAAGTTATTCCTTCTAATATTGTAAAACCTTTCTTAGAGGGGAATATCCTTCAAGTTATTATGATGGCATGTTTCCTAGGGATATCTATTCGTTTATCAGGTGAAAAAGGCCGCCCTGTAGAGGAATTTATTCATGGGTTCTCCGAAGTGATGATGTCATTAGTGCATATGATTATGAGCTTCGCTCCCTATGGGGTTGGCGCGAGTATGGCATGGATTTCCGGGAACCATGGATTTTCTGTGTTGGTGCAGTTAGGGAAGTTTCTGGTTGCTTATTATTTAGCTTGCGCCTTTTACTTCCTTACCGTTTTTGGTGGCATTATTCGTCTAGGTTGTAGGATGCCTTTTTCGAAGTTTATCTCCGCCATGATGGATGCTATTTCTTGTGCAGCTTCTACAGCAAGTAGTTCCGCTACGCTGCCTACAACTATGCGTTGTGTATCCAAAAACATTGGGGTTTCTTCTGAAATTTCTGGGTTTGTGCTTCCTCTAGGAGCAACCGTCAACATGAACGGTACAGCGATATTCCAAGGTATGGCGGCTGTTTTTATCGCGCAGGTATATAATCTGCCTCTTTCTTTGAATAGTATTCTTCTCATTGTAGTGACAGCCACTTTCTCTGCGGTAGGTAGTGCAGGGGTTCCTGGTGGTGGGATGATTACTCTTGGTTCTGTCTTAGCTTCCGCAGGTTTGCCTTTTGAAGGTATTGCTGTGTTAGCTGGAATAGACCGTCTTCGAGATATTATCGGAACACCTATGAACGTCTTAGGTGATGCTGTTGTAGCTACGTATATAGCTTCTAAAGAGGGGGAACTTTCTCCCTCTGAGGAAGTGGGAGGGCTTGCTACAAAAGAGCAGCTATCCTAACAAGTCGAATGCATAATTTGGGAAATCCGACTATTGGAGTAAGTAATGTTTGAATTTCGATTCCCAAAAATTGGAGAAGCGGGTTCTGGTGGGACCGTTGTTCGTTGGTTAAAACGCGTGGGGGAGTATGTTCAGAAGGATGAACCCCTTATTGAGGTTACAACGGATAAGATCGCTACAGAGCTGGCCTCCCCACAGGAAGGGAGGCTAACTCGTTGTTTAGTGCAGGAAGGGGAAGAAGTTCAGCAGGGACAGGTACTGGCTATTTTAGATTCCGAAGGAGAGAGTTCTCAACCTCAAGAGCAACAGCAGATTGAGGGGGAGACCACCGAATGTCCACTGCGCCAGAGGAAACAAGGTTCTCTTTGTTGGTTATCTCCAGCGGTGGTGCACTTAGCTAAGAAAGCAAGCGTAGATCTTGAGGAAATCCAGCGTATTCCCGGATCTGGAACTGAAGGGCGTATCACAAAAAAAGATGTCGAGAAGTACCTGTCTCATAGGGAGGCTCCATGCATATTGCAAAAGAAAGGTTCCATGGTTCTTTCTCCTCTACGCAAGGCAATTGCCTCTTCCTTATCTAAATCGTCGGAAGAAATCCCCCATGCTTTTTTAATTACAGAAGTAGATGTTACGGACTTGCTGTCGTTCATTGCTAAAGAAAAAGAGACTTTTTTCGTTAGATATGGGGTTAAGCTCACGATTACGAGTTTCTTCATTCAGTGTTTAGCATTAACAGCTGCTGAGTTTCCCTTTCTTTATAGTTCGTTAGATGGGGACAATGTCCTTTTTCATGAGCATGTGAATGTCGGGGTTGCCGTTGACTTGAATAAAGAAGGGGTTGTTGTTCCGGTCATCCATCATTGTGAGTCTTTGCGGATTTCCTCTATTGCTAAGCTTTTATCGGATTTATCTTCTCGTGCCCGTGCGCATAAATTAGAAAGAGTGGATACTTCCAATGGGAATATTACGATCACTAACTTTGGTATGACAGGAGTTTTAATAGGCTTGCCTATCATTCGTTATCCTGAAGCTGCTATTTTAGGGGTTGGTGCTATTCAGAAACGGCTGGTGGTACGAGATGATGATTCTATCGCCGTGAGAAAGATGGTATATATCACCCTGACATTTGATCACCGCCTGATAGACGGTATTTATGGCGGGGAATTTCTAAGTGCATTGAAAAATCGGATCGAGTCTGTTACCTTGAGCTCTGAGAATATATAGTTACGATTGTTTTCAGTTAATTGAAACATTTATCGATTCTTGTTACGAAGAAGGCTTTCTCTATGCACTCTACTGAAGTCGCGAGCGATCTATACCAAGACATCCTTGCTAAGCAAAAACGAACCATAGATTTATTCTTTTCTCACCTACAGTTAGAGGGGATTTCTGCTCTCGTCGAAAGGATTTTAAATCTCTCTGGGAACATTTTCTTTATGGGGGTGGGGAAGAGTGGTTGTATTGCACGTAAGATTGTAGCTACGTTGCAGTCTATAGGAGAAAAAGCCTTTCTTTTATCCCCTGGAGATCTTTTACACGGTGATTTAGGGTGTATTTCTTCTGGAGACCTTGTCTGTCTGTTGTCTAAGAGCGGGGAGACGAAAGAGCTTTTGGTAAGTCTCCCTTATATCCGAGAACACGGAGCTTATCTGGTTGGTGTGACATCTGCTTCTTATTCTAGCTTAGCAGCGTCCAGTGATCTCACCATTGCTCTTCCAGCCCTAGAGGAGTTAGATCCTTTTAATTTAATCCCAACTACCTCTACAACGTGCCAGTTGCTTTTTGGAGATTTACTTGCCATAGCTTTATTGCGTAAAAGAAAGATCTCCTTATCTACTTATGGCAAGAATCACCCAAGCGGGCAGATTGGCCTAAAAGCGAATGGTAAAGTACGTGACTACCTGATCCCCAAAACAGAAGTACCTTTCTGTTCAGGAGAGCATACAATCGCTCAAGTCTTGAAAATCCTTTCTACATATGGATGTGGATGTGTCTGTGTGGTGGATGATGCTTTTACTTTAGAAGGGATCTTCACAGATGGTGATCTACGACGAGCTCTCATGCAGTTTGGTGGGGATGTTCTTAACCAGAAAATCAAATACATCATGACCTCTGATCCTAAGGTAATCTGTCTCGATGCAGATATCATTCTAGGGTTACAAATTATGGAAGCAGGAAGACCAGTAACGATGCTTCCTGTCGTGGACTCCCTGGAAGAACGCCATGTGGTAGGTCTGCTACACATGCATGTTCTTGCCAGGGCAGGATGTGTGTAAAAAATATCGGAAGAGATAGTAAGCCGGATTCTGTCTACAAAACACAAATGTTTTATAGGGCAATCATTCATCTTGGAGTTATATTACTATAACCCTCTAGCGATACAGAAAAGTTTTAGAGAAATACTCTCTACTTGCAGAGACAATGAAACTTTTCTTCTTGCTTCAGATAGGGTTTGCATGCGAGCCAAGTCACCTTGACTGCTCCCATTCCTAAAATGGGAATTTTCAGCCTGTCTATAAAAAAGGATAAATCCCTTTTACAGCGGAGTGTTTTCTGTTGCACTTTCCGTAGCCTTACGACCCCTGGACTTTCTCCAGTATCTTTTCTTACGAAGTCCAGACTTTCCTCTCGTTTCTTTTAAATAAACAAGCGATTGCCTCTCTCTTCCGATGAACTGATGGTGGCAAAACCTATACAGCAGAACGACGACGACGACGTTTTACACCAGCTCCTTCAGAAGCTGAAGCTTGAGGTTCTTGCCAGAATAAAATTCTTGAGCAGTGTTCACAAAAGATTAAACGATCTTTTTTACGAACTAAATTTTCATGTTGAGGAGTCAAAACAATGTGACAGCCACTGCAAACACGATTTTCTATAGGTACAACGACACGATCTTTCTTATTGTTCAATAGACGCTCATAAATACCGAAAAGTTCGGGATCCATAGCTTCTTTTAATGCAGAGCGTTGTGCAAGAAGTGCTTGTCCTTCTTCATTAATTTTTCTAATGCTGTCACAAATCTCGTTTTCGATAGCACTGCTACTGTTTTCTGTAGAAGCAAGGCTCTCTCTCAAGGACACTAAAAGATCCTCACTACTAGCTTGCTTATCCATTAAATCGCTAAGTTGATGTTCTAACACGCGACGTTCTTTATTCGCTGCTGTCATCTCTTGAGTTAATGCATTAAACTCATCCATTTTCTTTACAGCAGCTTGCTGACTCTCTAATTTATTGATTTGTTCAGAAATCTCTTGAATGCGGATCTCGCCTTCTTTGATCTGATTTTTTAACTGTTCCATCTCTTGTTCTTTTTCCTGAACCTTACGACGGATATCCAATTTCAACGATTGAACTTTTGCTAGTTCTTTCTGGTGTTCCTTTTTGACTCGCATAAGACGAATCATTTTAATATCGAGATCTTGAATGGCTAAAATGCTTTGGAGAGAGTCATGCATAAAAACTATTCCTTACCTTGTATGCACTTAGAGTCCTGACATACCTAAGCTCAGTTCCCGTGAAAAGGGGAATGAAAAAAACCAAGAAGGAGTATGCCTAGAAAAGGGGGGAAGTTTACTGCTTTTCTTACAAGAAGTAAAGCACCTTTTCCCCCCTTCCTATAATTAAGTTAATAAAAAATTTACTGTTTATGTTTTTTTTTAGGTTTCTTCTTGGAACTCTCTTTTTGAGAGGGCTGTTTTTTCTTTGCTGTTAGCGTTTTCTTTTTCGTCTGTTTTGCAATGCCCCACATCACTTCTTGAGCAATAAAATCTACTGAGACAAGTTGGATAGGAAGAACGGTTCCTGGGCGCATTTTGCTTGGAAGGCCTTTATCTGCATAGGTTTTTTTCCAAGAATAGCTGCTGGGAAGCTGGCTCATGGAAATAAATCCTTCTTGGCAAAACTCAGGAATAACAAAGGAGATGCCATCAGGTGAGGCTGTGATGATGTAACTTTGGTAAATTTTTTCCGGTTGCTCTTCTAAAAATTTATATAGAAAACGTAGTTTCTTTAAGTTTTCGAAGGAGGATTCTGCCTTTGCTGAAACGCGTTCCTGGTTAGAACAGGCGCGTACAATATGTTCAAGATGTGTTTGATCTATGGACATAGGATGAAACAGAAGCCTATGGACAACAAGGTCTACATAACGACGAATAGGGCTAGTAAAGTGTGTATAGTAGTCCAACTTCAGCCCATAGTGACCTTTATTGTCTGTTGAATAGGAAGCGGTTTTCATGCTTCTCACGAAATGTGAGTGCAGGATTGCTTCCAAAGGATGTCCTGCAGAGCTCTCTTGTAGTAAGTATTGATAATCAGGCTCTTGAGAAGGTGTTCTGATGATATCAAAGCCCATATCTCTCGCTGTTTCTTGGAAAAGAAGCAAGCTTTCCTCATTAGGAGACTCGTGGATACGAAATGGCAACGAGACCCCTTGATGTGAGATATGATAAGCAATGACCTCATTTGCTTTTAACATGAACTCTTCTATGAGCTTATGAGCAAGTGTTTGCCGTGTTTCTATAAGTCCTGTTGGCTCCTCCCGGTCATCTAGCGTCATAGTAAAGGAGGGGAGCGTTAAGCGGATACAGCCTCGTTCTTCTCTAATTAAAGAGAATTTTTTGCTGAGTTCAGCCATCTCCATAATAGTATCTGAAATAGGGTGCTGTTGTTTACCTTCAACAATAGCATCTACTTCATCATAAGTAAGACGGTATTTGCTTTTAATCACACTACGCAGGATTTGATAATCTGATAGTAGCCCTGATTTTGTGAAGGTCATAAAAACAGATACGGCCAAACGATCGACATTTGGTTTAAGACTGCAGAGATTATCAGATAGCGCTGGTGGCAACATAGGTACCACACGTCCAGGAAAGTACGTGGAGTTGCAGCGTGTCGCTGCTTCTTTGTCTAAAGCAGAGCGAGGGGTCACGTAATGGGACACGTCTGCTATGTGTACTCCCAAAATATAATTATCATTGTTATCAGAAGTGAGTGAGACAGCGTCGTCAAAATCTTTGGCTGACGCAGAGTCAATAGTAAAGCAAAGAAGATTTCGTAAATCTGTGCGGGTGCGTAAGGAGCGAGCGATGTCTGCTTCAGAAAAAGCCTCGGTTTCTTTGAGAACAGCGGCAGGGAAAGTCTCAGGAATGTCATATTCTGCTTGAATGGCAGAAAAATCCGCTTGAGCATTTGCGATATTACCGATGAAATCTATAACTTTTAAGGGGACGTTTTCTTCATTTTCTGGATGTTTGTTATTCCAGGCTGGCGTTTTCAGTAAAACACGATCGCCAATTTGATAGGCTCTTTTTGCATTGAGTTTGATGGCACAAAAAACTCCTGGACCAAGAGTGGGGATAAAAGCTTCTGCAGAATTTTCATTATGCAAACGAGTAATCGTACCTACCAAAGCACTTTTTCCTCTGGAGATAACCTGATGGATTGTACCCTTGCGCTTATTGCCATCCTTTACGTCCGGGGAAAGACTCACAACAACATGATCCCCGTCAATAGCTCCTCTAAGATCTTTAGGGGGGATAAAGATGTCAAAGGGGAAGTCTTCCGGATGATCCGGTGAAACAAAACCAAACCCTTTTCTTGCATGAACAAACAGGGTCCCAGAAACCAAAGTCTTGTAAGAACATTTAGGAAATTCTTTGTTTTTCTTTCTGTTAACTTTCTTTATCAATGCGATGCCATCCTGAGGGACTAGTTCTATATCTAGAGAAGTTTACTATAAGTTTTTTTGTTAACATCTCGATTTTTAATTAAACCCTTGTAACTTCTACTAACCCATCTGCCAATTTTAACTTTATTGGTTAACTTGATTATCAGAAGAACAAAGTAAAAATAAGATATGTTCCCAAGGGAGAGAATATATTAATCGTGGCATTAACGCCACGATTAATATTGATGCTAGGTTTGTAACCTATAAGAGAAAAGACCTATTCAGGATCAACGATTTCAACATCTGCATCTTCGATATTATCAGCAGACCCTGCAGCACCACCTGCTGGAGGTTTAGTACTAAAACTATGTTTTTTCAAGTCTTCAGGGTTGATGTTCGGAGCTCCTTGTGCTTGGTTTGCTGATGCAGCAGATTGCATAGCTTCACCAATTTTTTGCATATGGTTGCTCAGTTCATCGGAAGCAGCTTTGATTTGTTCAATAGGAGCATCTTCTTTGATTGCGCTACGAACTTTTTCGATGCGCGCTTCAATCTCTTTTGCCAAAGATTCAGGAATCTGCTCTTTGTAGTCTTTCAAAGCTTTTTCAGCTCGGAAGATCATACCATCAGCTTCATTCTTGGTATCAGAAGCTTCGCGGCGTTTTTTATCTTCCTCCTTATTCATTTCCGCATCTCGGATCATTCTTTGAATTTCTTCTTCTTGTAATCCTGAGCTTGCTTCAATACGAATTTTTTGCTCTTTTCCACTAGCTGCATCCTTAGCAGATACGTGTAAAATACCATTAGCATCGATATCGAATGTTACTTCGATTTGAGGATGGCCTCTAGGAGCAGGAGGAATATCTGTTAAATCGAATCTTCCAATTTCTTTGTTATCCTTCGCCATAGGACGCTCACCTTGTAACACAACAATTGTTACAGCAGGTTGATTATCTGTGGCTGTTGAGAAGGTTTGTTTCTTCTGTGTAGGGATTGTTGTGTTTCTCTCCACTAAAGGAGTCATAACCCCACCCAACGTTTCAATTCCTAAGGATAAAGGAATCACGTCTAAGAGAAGAACATCTTTTACTTCACCACCAAGAACACCACCCTGGATAGCGGCACCAATTGCAACCACTTCATCAGGGTTTACGCCTTTATTTGGCTCTTTACCAAAGATTTCTTTCACTGTTTGCTGAACTGCAGGCATTCTTGACATACCGCCAACGAGCAAGACGTCGTCGATTTCATTAGCAGATAGTTTGGCGTCATTAAGAGCCTTGATGCAAGGGGACTTAGTCCTTTCAATCAAGGAAGCTGCCAATCTTTCAAATTGCGAGCGAGTGAGTGTTAATGCCAAGTGTTTAGGACCAGATGCGTCCATTGTGATGAATGGTTGGTTAATCTCCGTAGAAGATACACCAGACAACTCAATTTTTGCTTTTTCAGCTGCATCTTTTAATCGTTGCAAAGCCATATTGTCTTTGCTCAAGTCGATGCCTTCTTGTTTTTTGAACTCTTCAATCATCCATTGAATGATGACTTCATCGAAATCGTCTCCTCCGAGGTGTGTATCTCCGTTTGTAGAGAGCACTTCGAATACACCATCACCGATCTCTAAGATGGAAATATCAAACGTACCACCACCAAGGTCGAAAACAGCGATTTTTTTATCGCCAGCTTTGTCAATACCATAGGCTAAAGCTGCAGCAGTTGGCTCTGGAATGATACGTTTTACATCTAACCCAGCAATTCTTCCTGCATCTTTTGTGGAAGCTCTTTGTGAGTCGTTAAAATACGCGGGAACTGTGATCACAGCTTCTGTTACAGGTTCTCCTAAATAGGCTTCTGCAGTTTCTTTCATTTTCATTAAAATCTGCGCGCCAATTTCTTCTGGAGTATAGTGTCTTCCGTCTACTTCAAAAACAGCGTCCCCTTTGTTTCCAGAAACAACTTTATAAGGAACCGTTTGAATTTCTGATTCTACTTCAGAAAACTTCCTTCCGATGAAACGTTTTGTTGAAGCTAATGTTTTTTCAGGGTTTGTTACAGCTTGTCTTTTAGCTGGGATTCCTACTAATTTCTCAGAACCTTTGAAGGCTACAATAGAAGGAGTTGTTCTTGTTCCTTCAGAAGAGGTAATAACTTTAGCTTGACCACCTTCCATGACGGAAACGCAAGAGTTGGTCGTACCAAGGTCAATTCCTATGATTCTACTGGTTTTTCTATGTTCACTCATATTACACCTAATTGCTAGGGTTAAATGTTATTTCGTTTCTTGTTCTTTGGCTGAAGGGGCTTTTGCAACTTTCACTTTTGCTACGCGAATAGGACGGTCTCCGATTTTGTAGCCTTTAGAAAATTCTTCTAAAATCGTCCCTTCAGGAACAGATGTTGTTTCTTCGGTTTCAACTGCTTCATGTAAAAACGGGGTAAATTTTTGACCCACGGAAGAGTATTCTACGATTCCTTTATCCTCAAATATTTGTTTGAATTGTTGCAGGATCATCGTAAATCCTATAGCCCAGTTTTTGACGTCATCAGACATCTGAGCAGCAAAATTCAGTGCTTTTTCCATGCTTTCGATAGGAGCAAGAAAATCTGTCACTGCATTTTCTACGGCATATTGCATGAGCTCTTGGCGCTCTTTTTGCATACGCTTACGTGCATTTTCTGATTCTGCTAAAGCCATTAAGTATTTCGCGTTTTTTTCTTGTAACTCGGCATTTAGCTTCTCTATTTCCTTGTGTAGTTTTTCAACTTCACTTTCTGGTTCGGTAGGAGCAGATAGCTCTATATTTTCTTGCTCTGGGGTAGCTTCTGTCATGACATCTCCTTCGAAGGTAATAATTTTATTGGAGCGCGCTTAGCTAGCTCCATAGGTTGTTGAGAAAGCTTGGGATCAGAAGGACACGGTCTTCTCAAGGATATTTTAAATTTATAAAAACTGCGTGTAAGGCTTTCATTCAGCTTTTTCGTAAAGTAGGAAAGGGTAGCTAAGACCTCCCTATAGGGAAGATTTGTTGGACCCAAAATGGCAAAAGCCCCTAACGAAGAAGCTGTCCCTATAGAGTAGGGAGCTGTGATTACAGAACACTGCGGAGTTGGTATTCCGAGAACTTGGGACAGCTCATTGCCTATGAAGGCACAAGGCTCTTTCTTCTGCATGCCTATGTTGAGAAGCCGGGCCATATTACGACGGTTTTCAAAAAATGACAAAGCAGTAGCCAAGGAGTCTGGATCTTTGAAAGCCTCGTAACGTAATAGTTTTGATAAGCCAGTTTGATACAAATCTTCTTCGCTAAAGTTACAGTAACGGGTGAGGTAGCGAATAAGGATTTCATTATAGAGGGAGGCTCCTAGCTGTTCTTCCTTAGAAGAAAGCTGATCTGTTGGCATCTGTTTATGCAGACAACTCTGCAGGAATTTTTCTATGGATTGCAATGAACTCGCAGATACGGGATCAGAAACCCACAACACATCTGTGAATATTTGCCCAAATTCCGTAGAAAGGATGAAAACAATACGCTGCTCATCTACTTTCGTAATTTGTACGTTGGTGATGCTATCATTGTCAAAGCGAGGAGCAGAGAAACATACGGGTAACTGTAAGGCGTCAACCAAAACTTCTGAAGATTTTTGTAGATCGCGGACGATATTCTTACTTTCATCAGGAAGTTGATGGATTTTTTCTAAAATGAAATCCGGAAGTTCACCCTCTTCTTGCTTGGAACAGTGATCAACAAAATATCGTAAAGCCAAATCGGTAGGGATTCTTCCACCAGAAATATGATTTTTTTTCAAAAATCCTTTTGACTCTAATTCAGCAAAGTAGTTTCGGATCGTGGCAGAACTTAAAGAAGTCTGATAGTGTTCTTTCAAAGTTTTTGAGCCCACAGGTTGTCCCGTTCTTAAGTACAACTCTATCGTTGTCAAAAGAATCTGGAACAACTTGGAATTTCTTTTTGGAGCCCACAACTTGGACATGTTTACTTCCGAAGAATTTTTATTAAGGGGCACATTATAGAAAAACCCCTTTCCTTGGTCAAGAAGTTTTGGCAGTCTTGGTTGGTGAGCGCTAAAAAACTAGAGAGGAATCCTGCGGGATTGGGTTAGGTGTTGTTGACACCAGGCAGAAAGTTCTTCGGGAGCAACAGAGAATTTTTCTCCTGAACGGGACTCTATTTCGAGTAATTGAGAGGAGTGGAAGGATTTTCCTATAATCAGTTTGTAGGGGAGTCCGATCAAGTCACTGTCTTTTAGTTTGAAACCAAGACGTTCGTCCCGATCATCTAATAAAGGTTCATATCTGAGTTGGTTTAGGCTCTGATAAATAGAGTTGGCAATTTCTGCTGAAGAAGAATCACCTCCATTATAAAGGATACTGATTTGGAAAGGAGCTACGGCAGCTGGCCAGACAATACCGCGTTCATCAGCCTGCTGTTCGATGCAAGCTGCAAGAGTTCTGCCTACTCCAATTCCGTAGGTTCCCATCCAAGCTACCTGTTCTTTTCCTTGTTCCTCTTGGAAGGTAACTGAAAAACTTTCTGTATAGCGAGTGCCTAAATTAAAAATATGAGCGACCTCTACTCCTTGGAATATTTCGTAAGGTGCTTGTGTTTTTGGACAGATATCTCCGGCTTCTGCTAGGAGAAAATCATGAAACTCTGGCGTAGGAATATCTCGTTCCCAGTTTACATTCTGGAAGTGAACATCTTTGATATTTCCGGCACAAAGAAAGTTTGTCATAGGACGTGTTGTTTCATCTGCATATACAGGGATAGGGCTGTTCAAAGGACCTAAGAACCCTTTTTCCGTTCCTACATGTTGGAGGATTTCTTCGTCAGTGGCAAAGAGGCAATCGTCAGCTTGTAGTTTTGCGCAGACCTTTGTTGTATTGAGTTGACGATCTCCTCGGATGCAGATAGCAACAAATTTTTCTTCCTCTCCATAGAGCAGTTTAACGACGAGTGTTTTGACGATCTGCTGAGGGGGTAAGGAGAAGAAATTTTCTAACTCTTCGATTGACCGAATGTTAGGAGTGGATACTTCCTGTTTTGGCAAAAGTTCTTGAGAATAAGAGAAAGCGGAAGGGATGGCTGCTGCTGTTTCAATATTGGCTCCATAATTACCGCTCACGCAAATGGTATCTTCTCCTAACGAGCAAAGCACATGAAACTCTTCTGATTTCCCTTTGCCGATTTTCCCGCCATCAGCTTCTACAATCACATACTTTAGTCCTAGGCGATTAAAGATTTTGCAGTATGCATGGCGTAACTTATCGTACTGATCATCCATTTGCTCAGCGGAGGAAGAGAAGGTATAACTATCTTCCATTAAGAATTCTTTGGCTCTCATTAAACCAAAACGAGGTCGAATCTCATCCCGAAACTTCGTCCCAATCTGGTATAAATGGACGGGGAGCTGTTTCCTATTGGATAGCCATTGTGCAACAAAAAAGGAGATAACTTCTTCATGAGTAGGAGCTAGACAAAACTCCTTTTTTTCTCGATCCGTTACTGTGTACAATAAATTTTCGGATTTAAATGCCTGCCAACGACCAGTTTGTTGCCAGAGCTCTTCTGGGTGTAGGATAGGCAGGACAACTTCCTGTCCGCCGATTGCATTCAATTCTTCTCTAATGATCTCGCTCATTTTTAGTAAGACACGAGAGAAAAGCGGGGTGTAAGTATAGATACCCTTAGCAATTTTAAGTACATACCCCGCTTTTTCTAGTAGTTCATAGGATAGAACAGCAGCATCTTTATTCGCGTTTTTAGATGTTTTATAAAAAAGTTGAGAAGCTTTCATGAAATCGCATGGGTATAGGGGTTTAGAGTGAATGACCTACTTATAGACAGGGGCTTATTGACAGATTGCCAATCAGTTGGCTCTTTCAGAAAGCGCCATCTCAACAAGTATAACTCTTTAGGTCTTCCCCAGTCTGGATGCATTTGTTCTACCTTTAAAGAGGTAGCTCAGATTAGGGATACGGAGGCAATACTAACATAGAGGTGTTTCTAGATCAATTATCGACTTGACTGATATTCAATGCAGAAGAAACAGCATTCTATTTTTATTTCTTTTTATTGTGAATGTTATTTTTGAATTATCTGAAAATGTAATTAAGGTTTTTTTAAAAAATATTTTTCTTTTTATGAGTTCTATTAACGGACCAGATTCACCAAATTTCATTTCGATCCCTGATGCGGGAAAGGATGATAATCTGGTTAGCATAGTTGATGGACGTAGTTTCAGAGTTTTAGATCTGAATAATCCTGTGGTAGAAGCCCATGTTGATTCTTCAGAGAAACGAGCGGCTATTGTCGATACTGTGGCGAAGAATGCCATGCTCTCGCCAAAATCGATTAAGGTGCCAGGTCATGCTGTTGAGAGCACGGTTCTAGCTGAGCAGGTAACTGCAGAAGAGGTTTTAAATAAAACGCTTAAAGAGGAATTAGATGCAGTTGATGAGCAAACGCGAGAGGTAGAAGAGGCTTGTGCGGAAGGTAAAACTGCTTTAGAAGCCTTGAAAGCAGCATTAAAATTGTTGTATCGAGGAAAAGCTAAAACGAAATTCTCTTTCATACAGATTCGAGAAAAGCGATCTCATTTGCAGAAAATGCATAATGAAGTCAAAAATAAAAGCACTTCTATTAAAGACTTCCCGCCATTATTGCGTTCTGGTTTAACTGCGTTAAGACAGTCTCTCTTAGGACATACGCCTGACTCCTTGAGGGAATTATTAGGTGAAGAAGCGTACAACTTAGAAACGTTGCTTGATCAGTTAGGGATTGAGTATTTTGAAGATGCTTGGCTTGTCAATCAAGAGAGGGGAGTTGGCGCTCTTGCAACGCATATAGAAAAATTTTCTTCCGGAATAGATCAACTTGTTTTACCTGAAGAGCATGAGTTAGAGCCAGAAGAAAAACATTGGGAAGCGTGCTCATCTTGTTTTGATGTATTAAGTCAGGTTTGTACAGGCATTTTAGGAATTCTCTCTCGTATTTTGCAATGTTTGAACCGGATCAAGTTATTCTTGAGTAGGACGTTCCGTATCAAGAACACGGGGACTCTTGCTCTTCCAGATGTCACGATAGTGAATCCATTTGCTTCGTATTTAGGCAGGGATTCGGAGAAAAGGGAAGGATCTGTACGAGAAGAGATCAATGGAAGGAAAGACTTGTCAGAGGATGATTTAATTCGGCGTGCAGATCCCACGACGTTTCATCCTAAGAGGTTGGATAAGGATTCTCGTTTCATGTAGTTTAGCAGGCAGGTAACTCACCCTGCTCCGCTAAAAGCAGTTGGTAAACAACGAATGCCAACTGTTTTCCCGATTGCTTAAAGTCTACGTTACAAGTCATATGTACCCCTTCGGACTCTAAAGAGGAGTCATTGGAGATTAGGGGAATATCCTCTTTAAGGATATCCGATACTAATCGAGCATATAATGGATCTGGTAGAGAGGAGAAGGGGAGAAATACAGCCGCAGGGTGTTGTTCGATAATTTGGTGAGTACAGGCTTCGATATTTGTTGGGGAGATGGGCATTTCCGATACATTCACACCAGAGGCAATGAGCTTTTTAATTACTGCCTTTCTCAAAGAAGATGGGATGGACTCTTTAGGGGCTAAGTAGACTAAGGAATCTGCTTGCT
>CALGBW010000048.1 GCA_937884635.1 uncultured Chlamydiaceae bacterium | reverse complement strand
GACTCATTACTAGCATTTAGCATGCGCAGGTTACCAGATAAAGTAACCGATTTTTCTTTAGTATTATCACTAATAACTTTAGCCGGAAAAGCATCGCTCCTCAATAAGGAGGGTAGATGTAACGCTAAACTACTGCATGTTAACGTGCTACTCGCATTAAATGTTCTTAATGTGCCATTTTGCCCTAAACGCACTGTGCCATTTCCCGAGTTACTTAAAGATATACAAGCAAGAATAGCTCTATCTTCTACCGCTAAAACCCCTCCTTTTACGTTAATGTGACCGCAATTAGAACGGTAATTCCTCTCATCAACTAAAGCATATGGAACGTTTACCGAAGAAAATAAAATAGTTCCCGAATGTTCCTCTGAGTTAACCGTAATAACTGGAGAATGATTACACAAAATAGGATCATAAAATAATATCGATCTACCTTTTTGTGCTTGAAGAGTAGTATGCACATTGCAATAGCAAGAATTACGGAAATGGTTACCATTTTGATCCTGACAATAGTTCCCTAAAAACGTTATATCTCCATAATCTGCGGACATGACAATAAAGTTTTTAGCTGTAGACGCATAAACCGTATAAATTGCTCCTCCAAACTCGTAAGTTTTTGTAGAGTCAACTTGTATCATTTTGTGTTGAGCCCTATTGTTGATAAATGAAACCGGACCATTTCCACTAATATCACAATTAGCAGTGCAATAAACTGCTCCCCCTACTCCCTCTGTTGTGTTACCACTAAATAAAATAGCAGAACGATTATCCTGGATAACTAAATTTTTAGTATAAATAGCTCCTCCATTCTTTCCGTAGCAACTCGCATTATTTAAAAACGATACGCCACCAAGGTTATCTTTCAATATACAGTTATTAGATAGAAAGCACCCTCCTGCTGTAGCTTGATTCGATATAAACTGAACTGGAGCAACGTTTCCTTCTATTGCTACTTGAGAATTAGATCCTTCTGATAATCGACAATATACCCCACCACCGTGTTGCTCATTGTTAACGTAAGAATAGTTGTGAGCAAAAACAATCAATTCTTTATTGTTAGAAAGGGAAAAATCCTCAGTAGCTATCGCACCACCAGAAGACCTAGTCATATTGCAACTAAATAAAATAGGCGCATAATTATTGGAAATTGAGCAAGAACTGCCGGAATAAATAGCCCCGCCAAAATAATGCACATTGGCATCTCGCTCTTTAGAACCGAGACTCATATTTCCAATGAAATATATAGGACTAAGGTTATTCTCAATTAAACAGTTACTGCTAGTATAAATAGCCCCACCATTATTTCTAGATGCATTTGCTACGAACCCTACTATATGCTTTGTCCCGTCCAACATAAATGTAGAGGCATTAATTGCTCCGCCTTCGGAGGCAGAAGTTAACCTAATACAGGCTACATCATCATACCCTACAACATTAAGCGGAGATGTCGATTGCTGCAACAGCCCACCCAAATTGGTATAGGGAACCATGTGGTCGATGCCTAATTCCTCTAATACAACTTGTTGAAAACCAAAGTAATCAAAAAATGGCTTACTGGCATCTAGAGAAGACAAGTCTACTTCTACAGCGATAGACTTAACACATATTAAAGTTAAAGTGACCTTAAGAAAACCTGTAAAACGAGACGTGATCGCAGAAGGAGAAAACCACATTATTCTAACAAATTTATAGATAGTTCTAACCTGTTCGAATAAATCTTTGTATGAACAAAGTCAAGTGATTAACATGAAAGCGCCCAAAAACTTGGGGCTACCAACAAATAAGCCCTCTATTGTCAAAAAAACTGACGCTATAACACCAGCCCTAGTTCCCTGCTTTCTGCCAAACAGAATTAGAACTGCGCCTGCATGCCAGCTTGTAGATAATTACAGAATGTTGTTGTTGATACAACTCCTTGGTAGTTCAGCATCATTAACAAATGCCTCGATAGATTCGCCTTGTGACTCAACCTGTACGATATTGCTTGATGAGCCGTTGGAGAGCCTTTTGTAGACCAAGTCCCATTACTAGCTAATAACTTCGTCTCTATAACAGGACGCTGCCTATACAAAGTAGGCCTATATGCTAACTCCGCTTCCCAATCTGAAGACAATCCTTTATATGTATAAAACTTTCCTCTCACTCCTACCGGACTCTCTACTTCATACAATGGATGCTCTACAGAAAAGGCTCTTGCATAGTCTCCTTCTTCCGTGAAACTAGAAAGGGTTGATCTAACTCCCAACATCTCTACAAATGGAGCAACCGTTGTCTCCCTTGCCACTCTTGTAACAGGAAGATCAATCCTGGCTGACACGCCGTACGTATTACTATAAAAGTCTCCTGTAGAAGCTTTATCCTCATCCCTATACTTATAATCCACAACATGCTTACCATAACTATAGACTCCTGATACTGTTGTAGAAATCAGATGATTAAACCAATGTGAATGCGCTTTAAATCCTACAGAATAGTTTTTTGATGAAAGTTCATTTGATCTGCCTTGTTCTTTCATCTGAGAAAAGTACTGACCAAAGTTCAGAGAAAATCTGTGATCTTGATTTGCTGATGCATAGGTCCCTACGGAGTAGCCAGTCGTTTTTAAATGAAAACCTGGAACTCCTGAACGATCATATTGATAATGAATTAAACCCTTGGCTCCTCCGTAGACACCCAAGTGTCTAGAGAATGCGGAATATTCGTGTAAATTAGAGTCTGCTATGTAGAATGATTCCCAAAGAGCATTCGCTACTAAATTCGCTTGAAACTTCGGATTCGGAACATATCCTATCGGCGCCCAGTTGGCATATAATACTCTATATGTCTTAGACAAAGCCCCTGAAGTATCATTCTCTTCTTTCTTTTCACAAGAAAACGTCCATCTTCCTTGATGTCCATAGTGAGATATTCTATTGACAGCCTCTAGATCTAAATCCTTAATGTTTATCTGAGAACTATTTGTGTCAACTAGTTCTAATAAGGGGATCTTAGTTAAACCTTGGGATAGATCAATAGAATCATAAGGAGATCTATTCTCACTATCTAATAAGATCAAACCGTCATTGGAAATGGTAATCACATCAGCCGTTTGATCTGTTGTAGTAATAACAGCCGGTTTACTCCCATCTTTTAGTAATGAAGGAAGATTCAATGCTAAACGCGTCAAAGAAATTGCAGAAGCACTGGCCGTTCCTGATGGTAAAACATACTTTAAGGTTCCATTTTGTCCCAAACGCATAATACCATTACCATCGGGAGCATTTGTCAAAAAATTTGTCTCAAAAATTGCACCGTCTTCTATTGCTAAATACCCATTATATAACGTACAACTTGCTCCCTTGATTTGAGTCGTAAAATTGGCTGGATCAGTTAAAGAAGATGGCACGGTTGCTCCAGAAAAAAGTACCGTACCATTACAATCAGGCGTCTCGTTTACTTTAAATGCAAATTGTGTAACATCCGAGCAAACTAAAGGATCGTAAAATTTAATCAAATGACAACCCACTGCACTCAGCACCACTTCTCGACTACCAGAACTAGAGGCTGAAGTTCGAATGGTTATGCTATTCCTATATCTTGCAGTCTTATTTCCTATATAATTCTTATCAAAAAGTATATCTCCCTTGTTCGCTAAAAATTTTAAAAACTCAGGATGTGATTCGTTATCAGAGTGGTAATAAATAGCCCCGCCCATGCCTGAAACATAACCGCCGCAATTATTAGTAAACCTAACCCGTGAGTTCCCAGAAACAATTAACTTACCAAGAGCATGTATTGCACCACCGTTCCCCTTAGAAATATTCGAATCAAACCAGACATCACCATTATCTTCGATTGCAATAGTTCCATCATATATGGAAGCATTACGAGCATATGTGCTTATAGCTCCGCCTACAGCTGATGATGAAAAACAACCTGTATTTTCTGAAAAAAGTATCCCACCCTTATTCGATATAATATTAATATTCCTGCTAGAAAGAGCGCCTCCGTATCCCATAGATTTGTTCCCAACAAAATACACGGGATTATTGTTTCCCGTTATATCCAAAGTCATCACAGAACAAATAGCTCCCCCATAATTAGCTAAACTTTGATTATATAAAAACAAGATGGGAGAGTAATTCCCTACCAACTCACAAGCATTCTCTGAATAAATAGCCCCACCAAGAATACCTGATGTATTGTAACCGAAACAAACTGGTCTCTGGTTTGCATTAATACTACACTTAGTCTTACTATAGATAGCTCCACCTGCGGAAGTATATGTGGCGTTATTATTAACGAAATATACCCCCTTGTTCTTTGAAATAGAGCACGCTTCCTCAGTGTAGAGAGCGCCTCCTCCCCTCCAACTCTGATTACCAACAAATATCACATCGTCTAATGTATCTGTAATTTCTATAGATTTTGCTGATAGAGCTCCTCCTTGACGACTATTAGATTGAAAACTGCATACAATATGATCATACCTAGAACAAACAACCTCCTTACTTTGATCAAAAACTCCAAAAAATGAAGTTGTTGGTTCTGAATAAGTTCCTAAAATCTCTCGGAGAATGTCTTGCTGGAAATTAACGTAATCAAAAGTAGTCTGCTCATGTAGACTACCCCAACCCAATACTTGGCTACTTAACACACAGAATAAAATACTCGCTAATTTCTTCATTCGCTAAGCTCCACTTCACCTTAGCATTAAAAATGCAACTGCATTCCAGCCTGTAAATAATTACAGAATGTTGTTGTAGACAGAACTCCCTGATAGTTCAGTATCATCAACAGGTACTTCGATAGATTCGCCTTATGGCTCAATCTATATGATATTGCTTGATGCGCTGTCGGAGACCCCTTCGTAGACCAAGTTCCATTACTTGCTAATAATCTTGCTGTTACAACAGGACGTTGTCTATACAGCGTAGGTCTATAAGCCAACTCCGCTTCCCATTCCGAAGAAGGAAAACGATACGTCCTAAACTTCCCTCTCACCCCTACTGGGCTTTCCAATTCATACAACGGATGCTCTACAGAAAAAGCTCTCTTATAGTCTCCCTCTTCTGTAAAGCTAGAAAGAGTTGACCTAACCCCTAACATCTCTACAAACGGGGATACCGTTGTCTTCCTTGTTACTCTCGTAACAGGAAGACCTACTCTCACTGATACCCCATACGTGTTACTATAAAAGTCTCCTGTAGATGCCTTACCCTCATCCTTATACTCATGCTCTACAACATGCTTACCATAGCTATAAACACCAGACACCGTTGTAGAAAACAAATTACTAAACCAATGGGAATGTGCTTTAAATCCTATAGAATAGTTTTTTGATGAAAGTTCATTCAGCCTTCCCTGTTCTTTCATATGAGAAAAGTACTGACCAAAGTTCAGAGAAAATCTGTGATCTTGATTTGCTGATGCATAGGTCCCTACGGAGTAGCCAGTCGTTTTTAAATGAAAACCTGGAACTCCTGAACGATCATATTGATAATGAATTAAACCCTTGGCTCCTCCGTAAACACCCAGGTGTTTAGAAAATACGGAATATTCATGTAAGTTAGAATCTGCTATATAGAATGACTCCCAAAGAGCATTTGCTACTAAATTCACTTGAAATTTTGGATTCGGAACATATCCTATTGGCGCCCAGTTGGCATATAAAATCCTGTGCTTTTCAGTATTAGTCCCTGAAACTGTATATTCTTCCCAATAAGGTGTCCATTTACCTAAGTGCCCATAGTGATTCGTTTCGTTAATAGCTTCTATATTCAAATCCTTAACGTTGACCTGATTCCCGTCCTGATCAATCAGCTCCAAAAGCGCAATCCTAGTCATACCATGAGATAAGTCAAGGGATTCATAGGGAGAAATATTCTGATCATTGATCATAGATAGATTTCCAGAAATGACCACTGAATCAGTAGTTGCACTACCTTTAATAATTGCAGGTTTACTGTCTTCTTTTAATAAGGAAGGCGTGTTCAAAGCTAAATTTATTAACTTTATTACAGGACTAGAACTACCTCCCTGAGAAGCTGCCGTTTGAAGCGTTCCATTCTGCCCCAGCCGAACAACTCCAGGAAAAACTTTCCCATTTATTTCGTTCGTTAAAGATGAAACAGAAACAACAGCTCCATCCTCTATAGCCAAAAATCCGTAATATAACTCAGAGGTTCCCTGTAAAGTAGAAAGATAATTCTTAGAGTCTGTCATGGTAACTGGCACATTGACAGAAGAAAAAAGAACCGTACCGAAATCTGATGATTCCGGGTTAAAAGAAAATGTAGCAGCTACATCACTAACAACTGGGTCAAAAAATGCAAGCACATGATTTTTTGTAGCACTAAACACATGAGTAGTGACTCCATTTACAGCGTTTCTATATAAACTATTCGACGTCGAATCAACCTCATAATTGTTGTCAAAAAGGATATTGCCTCTATTGGCCTTGAGCGTTAATTCCCCATTATTAGAACAAATCGCTCCCCCTTTTGTCCCTTGGTTATTAGAGAATTCCACTCGATAATTATCAGAAATCAAAAATGAAGTTGTAACGTAACATGCTCCTCCTGAACCGTTACATAGATTTGAATCAAACCACACAATACTTGTATTATCTTGAATCTTTGATCTAGTAGCTGTACACGCCCCACCAGCTGCAGAAGAACTATAAATAGCTGCATTGTTCAGAAAATAAATTTCATCCTTGTTTTCTGTAATGTTCAGCTCTGTACAACTAATAGCACCATCCCCCATAGACCGATTCCCGATGAAACATATCACCCCATGATTGTTTGTTAAATTAAAGATTTGTTTACACCGGATCGCACCGCCATACTGTGCCAAAGACTGATTATACATGAACAGGAGCGGGCCTTCATTATTACCTAAAATACAATCATTCGAGTAAATCGCCCCTCCGGAATTCATAGCGATGTTATAACCAAAACAAACTACTCGTTGATTATCCATGATCGAGCATCGTGCACCACTATAAATAGCCCCTCCCCTGTGAAGATCTTTTGAAAGATCCGAGGGTAGAGGAGAACTCATAGTCCTATTATTTACAAAATATAAATTGGCATAGTTATGAGATATAGAGCAGTTCGTCTTAGCAAAGACTCCTCCTCCTCCATCCATATTAGTTCCTCCGCGTCCTTTGCTCTCATTAGAAACAAAAACAATCTCTTCTAACACGCCATTAATTGTTACATTTTCTCCCGCTAACACCCCGCCACTAAAAGAATTAAACTGTAAGGAGGCGGTAATATAGGGATAGTTATTAAATTGTAGACTTGCAGTACTATCATGAGTTTGTCCCAATAAATTACACTCAGGAGTACTATAATCAGTCATGAATCGAGCAAGTAAAGATCTTTGAAAATCAGTGTAGTCGAATGGAAGTTGATCTTGACTAACTGCATACACTGAATGCTCAAACAAACAAGCACAACTCAATCCCCATAAAATTGCTAAAATAAATCGCTTTATCACTCTTCACCTTAGAAATGCGCCTGCATGCCAGCTTGTAGATAATTACAGAAAGTCGTTGTAGACAGAACTCCCTGATAGTTCAGCATCATCAAGAAGTACTTCGATAGATTCGCCTTATGACTCAACCTGTACGATATTGCTTGATGCGCTGTCGGAGAGCCTTTTGTAGACCAAGTCCCATTACTAGCTAATAACTTCGTCTCTACAACAGGACGTTGTCTATACAATGTAGGTCTATAAGCTAACTCCGCTTCCCATTCCGAAGAAGGAAAACGATACGTCCTAAACTTCCCTCTCA
>CALGBW010000047.1 GCA_937884635.1 uncultured Chlamydiaceae bacterium | reverse complement strand
AATTGGGAGTTGCAGCATTTATAACACAATTAACATCTAGCTTAGTTTTAGTTGTAGCAAATAATTCACTTAAACTTCATGGAGGTGCTTTATCAATAGGTGCCATGACAATAATTGCTGCAGTAGCACAAGTATTTTACACCCCTGTTTACGGAATTAACCAAGGTGCTCAACCTATTATTGGTTTTAACTTTGGTGCTAAAAAAATCAAACGTACTATTGATACAGTATCTAAAGCTAGTATTGCTGCAACTATTTTAATGATTTGTGCATTTTTAATTGTTGAAATATTTCCAAAAGAAGTTATTGAAATATTTAATGGAAATACGAATCTTATAGATAGAACTATTTTCGGTATGAGAATTTATTTATTCTGTTTACCACTTGATGGATATAGAAGGTTTAAGTCTTTTCCCACATCACAATGAGCTCTATAAAGATGGGAAGAAAGTGTAAAGAGCATAGAGTATAGAGTATAGACTATAGAGTTTAGAGTTTAGAGTATAGAGAAAGAAATCTCTAGCCTCTAGCCTCTAGTCTCTAAGCTCTAGACCCTGATAGAGAGCATAGAGTATAGAGTATAGAGTTTAGAGTATAGAGAAAGAAATCTCTAGTCTCTGGTTTCTAAGCTCTAACCCCTGATAGAGTATAGAGATAAGGGATTTCAAATCTCTGATTTTCTAAATAAAATAGGGTAGGTTATTAGTCTTAGGAGACGAAATGGGGTATAGAGACCTTGTTGTATGGCAAAAAGCTAAGATGTTGGCTGTAAATATATATAAATTTACAGATTATCTTCCTTCTAAGGCTAAATATTCTCTAACAGATCAACTGAATAGAGCAGCTATTTCAATACCATCGAATATAGCTGAAGGGCATGAAAGGTTTTCTACTAAGGACTTTATTCGTTTTCTATATATTTCAAATGGTTCTTTAGCTGAGTTAAATACACAGTTAGAAATAACCTTAGAAGTATATCCTGAATATGAAGAGTATATTAGCAAACTTTTGGACCAGTGCGAAGAAGTTGGACGTATGTTGAATAGCTTACTTAAAAAATTAAGAGCTAAGATACACTCAAAGATTTGACTCAACATCCCCCTGTTCTCTAAACTCTTGCCTCTAGCCTCTAAACTCTGACCTCTAACCCCTATCTAAGGAATAGATTATCTAAAATATAAACGGAGATATTTAAATGAGTAAAAACATACTTGAAGCCGCAAAAGTTATTCGTTCTAAGAATTCTGGGCCATTTGAACTGACCTTCGATATCATGTTCAAGAACAAGGAATATTTCGAAGAATTCAAGAATAAGCAGATTATCAATAAGGCTCAGTTTGCTAAGCTTTATGGCATTCCTGAAGACGACGTTGAAACCATCGTTTGGTTCTCTCCAGCTAATGCTGTAAAGGTTACAATTAAGCGTCCGTGGGCTTCTGGCGCACCTGGTGAAACAGACATCTACGGTGCTCAGCAGCACGCTCCAATCTTCTCAATCGAATTCTGATTTTTTTCGGCGTTCAAAACGTATATGGAACGCCCCCGCGAGGCCTTCCTGACATCCGTGTCTGGGGGCTGGGGGGGTGAA
>CALGBW010000046.1 GCA_937884635.1 uncultured Chlamydiaceae bacterium | reverse complement strand
ATGCTGATTCACAAAACCCTTTCCCTGAGCAAAAGGTTATCAAGGGCTATGGAGAGAGAAAGTCAAAGATTTTTCAGACCTTGCCCTTTGCTTTGCCCGTGGGGAGTTGCGTAGGAGAAGTGTTGATTATATCGGTTGTCAAGGGGTTATTTATCTCTCCGATTCTGGTTGGATAAGCCTTATGCCCCGATACCTGTTTGATGAAGAGCCGCCGTTTTGAAATACACATTTCAAAACCATAAGAGTTGCACCTACTTCTGTTATTCCTGTTGAGTTCTGCAAAGAGGATGCGGATCCTCTTTGCAGAATGGGAAAGAAATCGGTTAGGTTGAGCAGGTTGGAGTCAGGCCGTAGGAATGCCGTAGCTCTGGGATTTATTTTCGTTGATTTTACGGCGTTCCGTTGGGGTGAAAAGGGTGTTTTAGGGGCGATTTCCTTTTTGGGGTTATCACCCCACGGGGTTGCCGTCGTTCTGCGACGGACTCCCTCTGGGGTGTGAAGGGTGATTAACTTTTTCAGTTCTTTTTTTATCTGGAAAACTGATTTTATTTTTTCTTTCTTCTCTCCCGTTTAAAAATTTTATAGAAAAATATAACACCCTTTACACCCTAATTGGATTTCTTATTATAGTGACGGCGTTCCGTTGGGGTAATATCTGAAAAAATGAAATCACCCCACAAATAACGAAAAGTAGAAGCTAATGTTGTAGTTGTGGGAAAAAATTGGGGGGATTTGCACCCAAACAGCAAATCACCCCACAGAAATATTGATATGAAAGGATTGTGCGTATGATAGATACAAAGATAGAAAAAATACCAAATTTTTTGAAAGAAATAAATGCATGGGCTGGGTTCATCGTAGAGGAAAACCAGAAGAAACCTATATCCTTAGTAGACAATCGCCCTGTTGGGGCAAATGATTTAGGCAGGTTAGTAGACTTTGAAACCGCAGCTCAGGCCATACGAGATATGCGTGTTGAAGCCATTGGTGTTAGCTTGATAGGACAAACCCTAACTTGTATTGATGTAGACTGCCATAGTGAAGAAAACCGAGGTCGTTTCGAGGGAGTAAACAAAGAGATTTTAGAACGAACACCATCCTATGCAGAGACGTCCATATCTGGTTTGGGAACGCATATTTTCATCAAAGGGAAAAAGCCTGAAGGATATAAGCATAGTGACGCTTACGGCGTTGTAGAAATCTATGATTGTGTCCGTTTCATGGTCGTTACGGGGCATATCGTAGAAGGGCATGATTTACCTGCTGCCGATTGCCAAGAAGAATTAGAAGAAATCTGTGAAAAGTATCTGCTAAAGAAAGAGAACAATTCAGGAACAGTAGGCCAAGGTCTTTACTCCAAATCGGATAAAGAAGTAATAGAACGAATTGAAAAATTTCGAAAAGGAAAATTGTTTTTAGACGGGCGTTGGAAAGAAATTGAAAAATGGGACAATGATGCAGGTGTAATGGTTCCTGCATTTCCTTCTCACTCAGAAGCAGATATGGGATTTGCAAATCTCATTCTGAATGTAAACGGAAACAATCAGGAGCAATGCCTTCGTATTTTCAAAAACTCTGGTATGTGGGATAAGAAAAGGGCATCTAAGAAGTCTAGTGAGTATCTAAGAACAACTGTCGAGAAAGCCAGTTTATGGTGTAATCGTGTG
>CALGBW010000045.1 GCA_937884635.1 uncultured Chlamydiaceae bacterium | reverse complement strand
GATCCTCCCAGCTAACTTTATTATATCAAAAACAAAGCCCTTGTGCTAATTTTCGAAGTGCTTTATAATAGATTCAACATGGTCATGGATTTTCGAAAATCACACACTTTAAGGTTCCGCCAGAGTATGTACGGTAACATTCTGGTGGGTCTTTCTTTTCTATCCTTAACCTTCCTTACGGTTAAGACCTTCGCTCCAGACATAAAGTCTAACGCAGAAACTCAAAACATTTCCGAGACTGTTGGTCCATATACAATGTCTATGTCTAACGATACCGTAGCCTCGATTAACATTACTCCAACCGCATCCCAAACTGTCTACACTGGCACAAACAACCTAACCGTTAAGAATACTTGTCCAGATGGTGCAACCATTACTCTCACTACAAACTCAACAACCTCAAACTCCCTTGTCCGTACCGGTACAGATTCCGGAACTAAAGAAATCCCAGCAACCTCAACTTCTGCTCTCAGTAACAACTCCTGGGGCTATGCTCTAGATAACACAGACACCTATAATGCTGTCCCAAAGAAAGGCACTACCCCAGCAACCATCTACGATGCAGTTTCAGCCCAAACTACAAATCTCACCATTCCAGTTAAATATGGCGTTAAAACAGACAACACCCTTCCATCCGGTACATACTCAGCAGATGTAGTCTATTCTATGTCTCCAAAATCCGGTTGTCTTGGGTATACGGTAACTTGGGATATGGATGGAGGAACTAGAAAAGATGGCGTAACCTACCCATCTCTCCTTGGCTGGGGAGATACTGTTAATCTCTCTACCTTAACTCCAACTCGTACTGGCTATATCTTCACCGGCTGGACAAACGGAACTGCTACCTTCGATGGTACCGAAACAAATGCAAACATCAACTCAGCAAATACTAAGACTGTTACGATAAAAGCTAAATGGACAAAGCTCATGGCAGAAAACCTTGAATACACTCCGCCAACCGGCGTAACCTGTACAAACGCACAATGTATGATCGATTACTTAAGCAACAAACTAAACTAATGAGTATAAATAGGGAGATAAAATGAAAAAGATAGTAAACAAGCTAAAGCAAAACGCAAAGATTATAACAGCGTTTGTACTCGGTGCAATCCTAACCGGCGGAACCGTCTATGCTGCAACCGTCCTTCCTTCAAGCCAAGTTGGGTATGACAA
>CALGBW010000044.1 GCA_937884635.1 uncultured Chlamydiaceae bacterium | reverse complement strand
AATAGCTCCCTAATTTCATCATCGTGGTCGCCTTCGCATACGATGATCCACTTGGGATTATATAATTCCCTTCCTTCAAAATTTTGGGCTGCATGTGTGCTTTCTATAAAAATTCCCTGATCCATTAGTGTCACAGGGCGCGTTGCCCAATCAATAGCCCCTCCCAGCTGTTCGAAGAAGTTAGCCAGATGTTGGGATAATTCTCCGTAAGATGAGATTAATGAGTAAGGGAAGCGAGAATTTGTATTACGACCAAATCGGAATAAAACAGTGCGTTTCTTCCAATGATAACGTGCGCCAAAACACTTATGACTTTGTCTTTCTAAATCGGTGGGTAAAAAGCGTGAGCTACTAAGGAGTTCCAAGGAAGAACAGGAGAGAACAACAGGTAAGCTCGAATAATCAGGTAAACTTGGTTCAATAGACTCTATTGAATTACGCTTATCTATAATTTTTACAGAAATATCATGTTGAAGCAATAAACTTGCTAAGATGAGGCCTGTTGGATTTGCCCCTATAATTAACACGTCAGCCATACTAGTGGTCTCAGTCTCTCTGTTAGGAGATTAGGTTTAAATAAGACCATCCCCCCTTCCCTTGAAAGGGGAGTATGTCAAAAAGGCTTATACAATTCAAGTAAATGCAAAAGCTACGAGTAATTATAAATTGGCAACAAAATGTTGAATCATATCAGAAACAATCGTATCAGCATGCGGTGACGCATACACATTATGGCCTGTTCTATCGTATACTTTAAAGGTCATATTACTCGGAGCCATATTATAGAATAGGCGCTGGTGCAACATGGTTACTAACGTATCATTCTCTCCTTGCAGATGTAAAATATTAACTCTCACAGGAAGTGAATTGATTGTAATATAGTCTTGAATAGATAGAAGATCTTCCACATCACCTTTGCATACAACCAAAGGAGGAGGACCAAAGCCAAGCTCTTTACCTAGTTGTTCCATTTGTGAAGAGCTAACAGTAATAGAGTTGTAAATGTCTTTTACTAAAGCAGCTCCATCAGCTACAGGAGCCCAAACGGTCATAGCTTTTAAGGTGTATAACCTAGGGTTATAGAGTCCTGATAAATGGAAAGCTGTGTGGCACCCAATGGAGAAACCAGCTAAGCCCAGTCGGTGTGAGTTTACTTCTGGGATGCGACAGACAAAACTTAAAATGTCTTCGCCGCTACGTAAGTATTGGCGGATAGGGACTTCTTCTGCAACGCCTTCGCTATCTCCGCAGCCGGGACAGTCAAACCGGACAGTTGCGATACCAGAGCAAGCTAAAGAATAGGCAAGCTTACGGTAAAATCCAGTAACACCTCCTATTTTACTGCCCCTGAAGCCATGGAATAACACTACAGTAGGGTACCCATCTTTGGGCATAGGAGTTGTAGGTAAGTGCAAAACGCCGACTAGATTGTAATCGCCGCTCTGTAAATTCAAAGCCCGACAAAGTTCTTTTTTCGGGGTTTTATTAGTATTTATTGTAACCAAGGATTCCGAAATCTCGGGAATCCCCAACATTTTGATAGGCTCTGCCAGACCTTCATGGCCAAAACAGCACACAAACGCCGACAGAAACGCGGCTAAAGATTTACGCATTTTCCACCAAAATTAACTGTAAGGAGGAAAAATCATAGGTGGTCATTTGTTTTTCGTCAATACGCCCCATCGGTTCTCAAAAAATTTTATGGCTTATTTTCGAAAACTTCCATTTCCAAATCTTTGTATGCCCTGTTATTATGACTGGTATATTTTTGAGAGTGAGTTGATTTATTAATCTTTTTTAGAAAGCAACTCGATTTGATAGTGTCCCTAGGTATTTATGCGTTACGACCCTAATTTAATAGAGAAGAAGTGGCAGAAATTTTGGAAAGAAAATGGCTCATTTCATGCGGCAGAAGAAGAGCAAAAGCCAAAATATTATGTTTTGGATATGTTCCCCTATCCTTCCGGGGCCGGATTGCATGTAGGGCATTTGATTGGTTACACAGCCACGGATATTGTCGCTAGATACAAGCGAGCGAACGGATTTTCTGTTCTTCATCCTATGGGGTGGGATAGCTTTGGTCTTCCCGCAGAGCAGTATGCCATACGAACTGGGACTCACCCCCGTGAAACAACAAAAAAGAATATAGATAATTTTCGTAATCAGTTGTCGGCTATGGGCTTCTCTTACGATGAAACTCGAGAATTTGCTACGAGCGATCCTGATTATTATCGTTGGACCCAGAAGCTTTTCCTCCTTTTGTATGAGAAGGGGTTAGCCTATATGGCTGATATGGCTGTTAACTACTGCCCGGAATTAGGAACCGTCCTATCTAATGAGGAAGTAGAAAATGGGGTGTCTATTGATGGTGGGCACCCTGTGGAACGTCGTATGTTGCGTCAGTGGATCCTCAAGATTACTGCATTTGCAGATCAGTTATTAGCCGGTCTGGATGATGTAGATTGGCCGGAAAACGTAAAACAGTTACAGAAGAATTGGATTGGGAAATCTGAAGGAGCTTCAGTTCAGTTTAGATCAGGAGAACATCTTTTAGAGGTGTTTACTACACGACCGGATACCATTAACGGGGTCACGTTTTTAGCTATAGCTCCGGAGCATCCTTTATTATCGAAGTTAATTGCTCCGGATTATCGTGAACAAGTCGATGCTTATATTCGCGAGACGCAAAGCAAGAGCGAAAGGGAACGAATTAGCGATACGAAAGTGAAAAGTGGGGTATTTTCCGGCGCTTATGCTATTCACCCAATTACAGGGAAAGAGATCCCTATTTGGGTCGCTAGTTATGTAATTTTAGGATATGGGTCTGGTATTGTCATGGGGGTTCCTGCTCATGATGAACGAGATAGGGAATTTGCTGAGGTATTTTCTTTGCCTGTAATCTCCGTCATCGACGAAGAAGGGAAAAGTATCAGTAGTAATTTTGAAGAATTTTGCTTGAATGGGCTTTCTGGTTCCGAAGCTAAAGAGTATGTGGTTAATTTTTTAGAAAAAAAAGGGCTTGGAGAAGCAAGAACCGTGTTCAAATTACGGGATTGGTTGTTTTCTCGACAGCGTTATTGGGGTGAACCTATCCCCATTATCCATTTTGAGGATGGTTCATGTCGCGCTCTAGAGGATGATGAGCTGCCCCTTCTGCCACCAGAAATATCAGAGTATCGTCCTGAAGGGTTTGGTCAGGGACCTTTGGCTAAGGCTAAGGAATGGGTGTTTATTACAGATCCTAAAACTAACAAGCCTGGCAGAAGGGAAACACATACAATGCCTCAATGGGCTGGATCGTGTTGGTATTACCTTCGTTTCTGCGATGCACATAATCAGCAAGCACCCTGGGGTAAAGAGAAAGAGCGGTATTGGATGCCAGTTGATTTGTACATAGGTGGAGCGGAGCATGCGGTACTGCATCTGTTGTATGCTCGCTTTTGGCACAAGGTGTTCTATGAAGCTGGTATTGTATCGACTTCTGAGCCCTTCAAAAAGCTGATTAATCAAGGGCTTGTTCTAGCTACTTCGTATCGATTGCCGGGGAAAGGTTACGTTTGTCCTGAGGATGTCCAGGAACAGGATGGACGGTATTTTACAACTTCAGGGGAACTGTTAGAAGTTAGACAAGAAAAAATGTCTAAATCCAAGTTAAATGGAGTAGATCCTCAGGATTTGATTGGAGAATTCGGAGCGGACGCGATTCGTATGTATGCTATGTTTTCTGGTCCGTTAGATAAGAGCAAGATTTGGTCTAATCAAGGTGTAGCTGGCTGTCGACGATTTTTGAATCGTTTTTATGAATTAGTAACTTCTCCAGAAGTGCAAGACTGTGATGATGACCAGGGGTTGTCGCTAGCGCATAAGCTAGTTTTTAAGGTAACACAGGATATAGAACGACTCTCTTTAAATACGATAGTGTCTTCCTTCATGGAGTTTCTGAATGATTACATTAAACTTCCTGTGTATTCGAAAAAGGCTTTGATGATGGCTGTGCAGGCTTTAGCTCCTATTGCACCCCACGTAAGTGAAGAACTTTGGGTCTTTTTAGGTAATGCCCCTGGTGTGGAAAAGGCTGGATGGCCTAAAGTTGAGGGGGCTTATTTAGAGAATAAGCTTTGCACTGTTGTGGTCCAAGTGAATGGTAAGTTACGCGCTCGTTTAGAGATAGAGAAGGATGCTTCCAAAGAGGCGGTGTTGGTCTTGGCTAGACATGCAGCGGAGAAATATTTATCTGGTGCTGATATCAAAAAAGAAGTTTTTGTTCCGAATAAATTAGTTAATTTCGTTATCTGATAGGGGTGGGAGTTCCTGCCTATGTCCTTGATTAGTCTTATTTTATTACGGTATAAAATCTTTGATTAGTATACTAACCCTTTTCTTTAGCTGTGGTTGTTTGTGAAAAAAATAAAAGCGTCTATTTTGGGAACTGGCTCCTATCTCCCGCAAAGGGTGTTATCTAATGCTGATTTAGAAGAGATGGTAGACACCTCGGATTCGTGGATTGTTACAAGGACAGGAATCAAAGAACGTCGTATTGCAGCAGATAATGAATTTACCTATACCATGGGGGCTAAAGCAGCCGAGTTAGCCATAAAAAAAGCTGGAATTACAAAAGATCAAATAGACTGTATCATTTTCGCAACCGCAGCTCCTGACTATATTTTTCCTTCTAGTGCTGCATTAGTTCAATCCCTTTTGGGATTGAAGGATGTGCCAGCTTTTGATTGTATGGCAGCATGTACGGGTTATATATATGGATTGTCCATTGCAAAAGCTTATGTAGAATCGAATTTATACAAGCATGTATTACTCATTGCCGCAGATAAGTTGTCTTCTTTTGTTGATTATCAGGATCGCAACACCTGTGTATTGTTTGGTGATGGGGGATCCGCTTGTGTAGTAGGCGCTATGCAGGAAGGAGCTTTAGAAATCGCGCAAATTTACTTAGGTGCGGATGGCTCTGAAGGGGATTTATTGACTCTCGCTGCTGGCGGACGCTCTTTGTCTACTAGTGAGGGGCCAGAGGGTAAAAATTATATTACCATGAAGGGCAAGGAAGTCTTTAAGCATGCCGTGCGGCGTATGGAACAGGCTGCGGTGAAATGTTTAAGCGACGGGGGTATAAACGAGGGTGATATTGGCTGGTTAGTCCCGCATCAAGCTAATGCGAGAATTATCGATGCTATTGCTAAACGTTTTAACGTTAGTGATAGCAAGGTTTTTAAAACTCTAGCCAAGTACGGTAATACTGCCGCCTCTTCTTTAGGGATTGCGTTGGATGAATTGCTATCCACACATAGCCTTAGTGAAGGGGAGAACATTCTTTTAGTCGCTTTTGGTGGGGGACTATCTTGGGGATCGGTTCTTTTGCGAAAGGTGGGAAATTAATGCGTTTTTGAGCGCATTCTAAAAAAGAGTTGGAAATATGACAAAACCTCAAGGTTTTTTGTTCCCTGGTCAAGGTAGTCAGTATGTCGGTATGGGCAAGGATTTGGCTCAAACATATCCAGAGGCTAGAGAATTGTTTTCTTTGGCTGATGATGTATTGGGGTTTGGCCTGTCTTCGGTTATGTTTGATGGCCCCGAAGAAAAGTTAAAGGAGACAGCATACAGTCAGTTAGCTATTTATGTGCATAGCTTAGCTGTGTTGCAGGTGTTGGTTAATCGAAAGAACATCAAACCGATGCTTGTTGCTGGTTTGAGTTTAGGAGAATATACAGCGCTAGTTGCCTCACATCGGGTAAGTTTTGAAGATGGATTGCGATTAATCCAAAAGCGGTCTGAGTTAATGGATATTGCTTGTAAAGAGACTCCTGGGGCTATGGCTGCTATTTTAGGATTAAGTGTTGAGGTTATAGAACAGACAGTAAATAGCTTAGGCGATGGAGTGTGGGTTGCGAATTACAACTCTCCTAAGCAGCTTGTTCTTTCTGGTAATACAGAGAAAATTCAGGAAGCAATAGAGGTTTTGTCTTCTTTGGGGGCTAAGCGTGCTATTCTATTAAAGGTCGCTGGTGGTTTTCATTCCCCTTTAATGCAAGTGGCTCAGGATGGCTTAGAGCCGTATTTATATACTGTGGATATGATATCTTCAGATTGTGTCTTTGCTTCTAGCGTGAGCGCTCAATTATTAACAGATTCTGATGAGATTAGGACAATTTTAACTCAACAAATGACATCTCCGACTTTGTGGTATCAAAACTGTTTTACCATGGACCCCCTTGTAAGTGACTTTTTAGAAATAGGTCCAAGCAAAGTTTTAGCTGGCCTAGGCAGATCTATGGGATTAACTAATATGGTGCGGAGTTTAGGGACTGTGGAAGAGTTAGAAGCCTATTTCCACGAAACAAACTAGAAATAGGGTTGTGAGATTGTTGTAGATATGGATAAAGCGCTTTTAGGTAAAAAGGTTATTATTACTGGTGGGTCTAGGGGGATTGGGTTTGCCATTGCCAAATTATTTGTTGTTCATGGTGCGGACATTGAGATTTGGGGAGTGAATAGCTCAAAAGGAGAAGAGGCAGCGCAAGAGTTGGCAAGTCATGGTGGTAATGTAGCCTTTGCTAAGGTAGATGTCAGTGTAGAAGCTGAAGTTTCTTCTGCTGTAGACAAATTTTTAGAGAAACATGGTGTTGTTGACGTATTAGTAAATAATGCCGGTATTACCCGAGATGGGTTATTATTACGTATGTCTGCAGAGGATTGGCAAGCTGTAATTAATACAAATTTGAATTCTGTTTTTTATACCTGTTCTGCTGTGATCCGTTCTATGATAAAAGCTCGCTCAGGCTCTATTATTAACCTTAGCTCAGTCGTTGGTTTATTAGGAAGCCCGGGACAGACCAATTATGCTGCAGCTAAGGCTGGTATTATTGGATTTACAAAAGCTTTAGCAAAAGAAGTATCTGCTAGGAACATCCGAGTCAACTGCATTGCTCCTGGATTTATTGATACGGATATGACTAGAGTTTTGAATGACAAGGTAAAAGCTAGTATTTTGAGTAATATTCCCATGGGAAGGATGGGTAGCGCAGAAGAGATTGCTTATACAGCCCTCTTTTTAGCTTCTCCTATGTCTTCATACATCACCTCTCAAGTGTTGAGCGTTGATGGGGGAATGGCCTAGGGAATCGAAGGGAGATAGCCTTCGTGTTCCAAAAAATTTCCCGATTCTTCTATTATCTGGAAGACCACTAGAGAGTGTCTCATTTTATAATAAGAAGATAGGCTTTCGGTTTTGAAATTGCAGCTGTTCTTCCTGCTTCTTAGAAGAGGAAGAAGGTTAATTATTCTATGGCGAATGTACCTGAATGTTCCCAAAACATTTGTTGAAGGAGTGTAGCGTCAGTGCGTTCTAAAACATAAGGAATTAAATAATGACATTGGAAAGCGATGTAAAAGATATTATTGTCGAACAGCTTGGAGTTGATCCTAAAGATGTGCATGAGGGTGCTTCTTTCATCGAGGATCTTAACGCTGATAGTTTGGATTTGACCGAATTGATTATGACTTTAGAAGAGAAGTTTGTTCTTGAAATTTCTGAGGAAGAAGCGGAAAAACTTCGTACTGTAGGGGACGTCATTCAATATATTCGTGAACGTAGTAACTCATAGTGTACGTAACTACTTAATGTAACTTCCTTTGCCCCAGGAGTCCATGGCTGTTTTTTTTTCATCTTGTGGATGAGTGGGGCAATTTTTCTTTGTTATAAAATCATGAACTTGATTGATAAGGCTTTTTTACTAAAAAAAACAGTTGTGTTTAATTCTTTAGATATGGATTTGCTTTTAGCAATTTCTGATAAGACAGAAGTCATGCTGTTCAAGCCAACAGCAAAGATTTTTTCTGAAGAAGATTCCAGCTTTAGTTTTTATATTATTGCTGAAGGATATGTAAGAATTACTCAAAGTTCTTCAGATCTGTCAGTGACGCTAAAACCTCACGATTGTTTTGGAGAAGAAAGCTTCTTCAATAACAAGTTAAGGGAATATAATGCTGAGGCGATTACTCAGGTAAAACTTTTAATCCTGAATAAAGGACAATTTTTAAGTGTTGTGGAAGAATGTCCTGCAGTTGCTTTATCGCTTCTTGAATTGTATACCAAAAACCTTTCTTTCAGATCTCCTTTATAATCATCACCTGTTGTTTCCTAACTATCCTTTAGGGAAGTTAAGAGATGATTCCCATGTAGGGAGTCTTCTTGTACAGGATAGTGCTGAGGGGAATAAAAATCAGAATCACACTTAGCTAGTTCACTCTTCAGCTGTTGGGTAGCCAGTTTACTCAAATGGGAGGGGGAGTTCTCCATCATATTGAGAAGTTCTTTCAATGTTAAAGAAATCACTCCACTTTTCAGATAGTATTTTTCTGCTCGTTTTTCCGGTTTAGTAATAAATGGCGTTAACAAAGAAAAAAGATAGCTATCGCAATTTTTCTCTAATGATTCGAGGGCCTGGGCTTTTGCTTTTAAGTTTTTGCCCATTAGCGCGCGAATTAAGATATCCGAATGTTCAACAGAACCTAAAATACCCAAAAACTCTAACATGAAGTTGACTTCAGATTGATGATTAAGAGCTAGAGTCTCGACAAGAAGAGACAAATTGTATTTAGGATATCGTTTTTGAATATAATTTTTGTGGTACTCAAAGAATAAAGCTCGAGAGGCTTTAGCTTTTAAAATTTTATAAGCATGCTTATTTAGGAGCATATAGTCAATTTGACATAAGGCTTTGGCTGCAAGCATACGACTGCAGTTATGCAGAGATATATCAAGTAAAATACGCAATAAGAAGGGAGCAAAATCTTTTGAAAGAGAGGATAACATAGATTCCGCATTCTTACGACAATTGCTAGGCAATATGACAATGGCATTAATTAAGTCTTTCAGGAGTGTAGGCTCCAAAATAACAAAAAGGCTATGAAGCAAGCATTGGCATGCCTCCTTATTATGTAGATGTTGTTTTAGAGCAGTTAATAACTGTTTACCGTGAATTTTATGGAAGTCTTTTATGGACGCACATATTGCTTTGCACGCTTCTGTAAAAATCCTTTCTTCAGCCGTATCCAAAAACTCTAGAATAAGGGTAAAGTTTTCCGGGTTTTTCTCTAAAGTTAGGATTTTTAGCCCCATAACAACTTCATCTGTAGAAGTTGAGTGGAGCAACTCCTTGAGCCGCATTTCAGCTAACTCTCGGTAACGTCCTGAACTTTCTTGTTTTTTCACAGTTAAAATGGCTGCAAGGAGTCTATCTCCACTGCCTACATATAGGTCTTCAGCAATATCCGGAATGCGCAATAAATTATGTTCAGCAAAGTATTGATGAACAGCTGCTGCTATAGCCGGGTGAGCAGATGTAGAAGACCAGCGTTTTAATAGTTCCAGGGTAAGGAAATCTTTCGCCCATAAACTATTCTTAAGCATATCCAACGTTTTTAATTTTCCAGACACACTCAATTTGTTCATATGAGAAAGAAGGTTAGGTAAAACACTGCGGCTACCTAAGCTGAGCAGGTGACGGAATGCAAACGCTTGGTGTTTTTCATTTTGGTGTTTAAGATGAGTCAGTAGAATAAGTTCTGCATGACGTTTCTCTTTAGCCGTCATAGTATTCAGCCAATCGAAAATATTCTTTTTCAGTTGAATCGTTTCCGATGACAGATTTCTTAGAATGGCTGATGCATAACGCGCTTTTAACATAAAAGCAAGTAGGATGGAAACTGCAGAGATAACCATACACAACGTATATTGGTTGGTGAGGAAAAAACACACTACAGCCCAAACAAACATTCCAATAGGTTCTATGAAAGATTCGATCGTGATGCGGATTTGATTTCGGATTTTGTTAGGTACCCCATAGATCAATAGCTGCAGGTTGTTATCATCCAATGCATAAGTCAATCCCTCTCTAGCAATCATGCCGAGAGTGGCGATCATAAGAGACGAGTTAAAGGACCATCCTAAAAATAAACTAAAGAAACAGAACGGGGCGAGTAAGATGATATTATTAACGCCCATGGTTTTGACTACTCTGCTATAGACAAATAAGGCGAAACACATATTACCCAAAGAAATCCAGGAAGAGTACTTAGTGATATGTGCTGTTAGTTCAAAGCGCGACGCATTTGCAAACAGCTCCTCGAAAATTCTTAGATAATTAAACTCTGTAGCTACTGCTAGTAACTGCATAAGGAAATAGCAAGTTAAAAGATAGAAGGTATACCTATCTTTTAAACACAAAAAGAGCGTCTTGCCAAAGGTCGGTGGGTATCCTGAATCTAAGAAAAGCTCATGGTCTTCTGATAAATCTTTTAATGAAATAGAAACGTAATGTACCAGTGGGTATGCGATCAGAAGGAAGGCAATGAATAGAATGAGAATAGTTTCTACTCCTATTACCTGAATATGATTGACAATGCCTGCTCCAAAAAAATCACCGAGAAAAATAATGGCATTGAACATGCCAAAGTGACGCTTAGCGTCCTGTAAATTGAAGAACTGGTCTACAAACCCCCAAAAATTCGTATAACTGAGGATGGTTAAACTCCAGATCAATATGCGATATAATGTTAATGGGACGCGGGGAATCGATTGGTGAGTTAACAAAAGCCATAGTAAGTACAAATTACAAATAAGGACACTTGTCAGAGGCAGCAGGAATAGTGCTTTAGGGTGCGCCCTATTTTTGGAAAGGCTGTACAAGATTAAAGAAGATATTAAGCACAGGACAAAGGCTGAGCCAAGGTAAACAGACGGAAGGCTTGCTGTTCCTAGCTCTTCTAGAAATAAACCCTCTCCTAAGGCCAAAGATCCGTAGCAACCTATCCCCCACGTCAATCCAAGCGCTAGGAATAAAAGAGCTCTCTTCTCTTCGCCATGATGTAAATTTAGCAAAAAACACAGGGCTTTTCGCATAAAAACCTTCAAGCAAAAATGGGTATAGTAATTTATTTAATTCATTTTTTCAATCAATTTGATCGAGAATTATTTTTTAGCTCTTTTTTAAAATCCAAAATAAAAAAGATAATTGTAAAATAATATTTATATTTTTATAGCTTTCCTTTGAAGAGGTCCTGTTTCTTGATAAAATAGAGTGGGGAGGGTTATAGTGGCCCATAAAGGGCGCGAGGGGTATGCAGAGAGCCTTATTTAGGCCCCCAGCCTTGTTTAGACGCTGTTCGCTTTAATAGCGCATGGTAAATTCAAAGGATTATATGTCGAAAAAAGTTGGTAGAAATGACCCATGTCCTTGTGGGTCTGGAAAGAAGTATAAGAACTGTTGCTTCAAAAACAAAAATCAAGTGGCTCGCTACACAGCAGAAGGTAAGTTTAAATTTTCAGCAGAGGTTGTGACGGGATCGGGTAAGGAGCAGGATAGTTGTACTCAGTTATTCCAGCGTGTAGCGGCTGACTCTCTAACTGCTGAACACAAAGAGGCTCTGGGTGCTTATCATCGCATTACCAAGAATAAGGAAGTTTTAGGGAAAAAAGCGATTCGAAAAGCTAAAGCCAAGGAGGAACGCAATATTTCAGATAAGTTGCAACAGCATAGTTTTTCTGTAATGGATGTTAGCAGTACCCCAGATCAGGGTCCAGAGGAGTTTATTCCTACGGATGAAGACTATAGAGAGTAACACAGGCTCATTCTTACGAGAGTAACAGGGCCTCATTTATGGGGCTCGTTCCCACTTTTGCGTCAAGCTTTGAAACTTGAAAAATTTTTAGTTTCTTTATTCTAGGGCAGGGGGCTTCTTTTTTATTATAAAAAATAATAATGCGACTAGTTGAACCTTATCAATCCTATTTTATGAGGTGAGGGGTGGGGTTTTATAGGACTTTTTAGTTGCATGAACTCACGGTGGAATATATTTTTCTTTCTTAACGAAAATTAGTTGTAAGAAAAAATCCCTTTCGATACCATTGTGGGCACGTTCGCTGGAGTAGCTCAATTGGCAGAGCATTCGATTTGTAATCGAACGGTTGAGGGTTCAATTCCTTTCTCCAGCATTTTTTTTGTATCGGGGGTGTCGCATAGCGGTCAATTGCATCGGACTGTAAATCCGACTCCTTACGGATACGTTGGTTCAAATCCAACCGCCCCCATTCGCCTTTCTTCCAGTTTCAAGAGACCCTCCTTTAGATGTTTTACTAATGTGTAGTCTTTTATCTTGATTCTTTCGTTTGGCGTATTGTAGCCTTAGAGGGCAAATTATCTTTTTGATTAGGGACTTTAGTGTATGGCTAGCAAAAATCGGGAAATTATCAAATTGAAGAGCTCCGAAAGTTCTGAAATGTACTGGACTGTTAAAAACAAAAGAAAAACAACCGGTCGACTAGAACTAAGAAAGTATGATAAGAAGTTGCGCAAGCACGTAACCTTCAAAGAAGCTAAGTAAGTCAATATTTCTAGCTTCTAAAAGTTTGTTGACAGCTTTATGAAGTTAGAGTTTTCTATTGCGTTTAAGTACCTAATCCCCAGAAAGAAACGATTATCCTCTGTTGTGGTTTCACTGTTTTCTATAGGGGTGATTTCTCTTGTTGTTTGGCTTTCCATCGTTTTCATTTCTGTGATGCACGGTTTAGAACAACGATGGATAGGGGACTTGTCTAGACTACATTCGCCAGTAAAGGTTATTCCATCGGACGATTATTACGGGTCCTACTATTATCAGGTTGACTCTCATTCTCAACAGTCCCAGTATTCGTTTAAAACTTTAGGGGAGAAGTTATCTTCTCCTTCTTCGGATCCTTATGACCCCCACATAGATTTTTCTTTACCCCAGGAGTTCCCTCTTCCAGAGCGTGATGCACATGGCGAAGTCCGAGATCTGGTTAAGGACTCTGTATCGGCTCTTCGTCCTGTATTGCGTGCTTATCACGCAGATTTGTTAGAATTTCAGGAAGGCATGGGATATGTCAGTATGGATCTTGCTTTGGCTAAAAAAGGTGATCCAAGGACGTTTTCACAGCTTATTGCATATTCTGATGATACCGTTTTTCAACATACTGTACTTCCTTACGAAGAATCCGACTATCAGACCGGTTTTTTGAATCCTTTTTCTCAGGGAGACTCATTTAAAAAAGATTTTATATCCTTACAGGACCAATACCGGGGTGCTTCTGTTTTACTTCCTATTCAGTATAGGGAGGCAGGGTATCAAATAGGGGATCAGGGGTCCATCAGTGTATTTTCTCTTGAGCAAGAGGGGGAAGTTAAGCTCCCCTTTCATGTTATCGGGTTTTATAATCCTGGGATTTCCCCCTTAGGTAGTAAAACGGTATTTATTGATGCTGATTTGGCGGCGTTGATTCGTGAAGCGACTGGTGGATTAGGAGTGAAGAACGGTTGGCACTTATTTCTCCCAGACACGAAAAAGATTAGCCGTTTTAAAGAAGATGTCTTACGTGCTTTGAGTAACAGTCAGTTAGACCGTTATTGGGAAGTGACTTCTATATATGATTATGAGTTCTTTAAGCCTATTTTAGATCAGTTACAAAGTGATCAGACTTTGTTCTCTCTGATTTCTTTTATTATCCTTATTGTTGCCTGCTCGAATATTGTAACCATGTCCGTTCTGCTTGTGCATAACAAGAAAAAGGAAATAGGAATTTTAAAAGCTATGGGGATTTCTCACCGTAGTTTGAAGATGATCTTTGCTATTTGTGGCGCCAGCTCTGGAGTTTTGGGTGTGTTACTGGGAACAGCATTGGCTGGTCTTACACTCAAGTATCTTACACAAATTACACAATGGCTGAGTTATCTTCAGGGGAGAGAAGTGTTCCAGTCAGCATTTTTTGGTCAGACACTCCCTCAGGAGTTTCATACGCCTACACTAGTGCTTTTAGGTATAGGAACTTTAGTTTTAGCAGCTATTTCTGGTGCACTGCCTGCGAGACAAATAGCTAAAATGCATGTGGCAGATATTTTGAAAACGGAGTAATTGTGGAGCCCCTTGTTCGAGCCAGGAATCTGACAAAAACTATCCGTCAGGGACAGCATGATATACTTGTGCTGGATCAGGTAGATATAGATATTTTCCCTAATCAGGTGCTGGCAATTACAGGAGCGTCAGGTAGTGGAAAGAGCACCTTATTGAATATCTTAGGTACATTAGACGCTCCAACATCAGGGGAAATTCACTTTTTTGGTTCTCCATTGACCTCGTATCGATTACCTCGGTTAAGAAACAAACATATCGGCTTCGTATTTCAGAATTTTTATCTTTTAGAAGATGATTCTGTCATGAATAATGTTCTGATCCCTGCAGGTATTGCTAGGACAAATATTATGAAGGGGTCTGAAGCTTATGAAAAAGCAGAACATTTACTTCATGCAGTTAATCTGTCAAACAAAATGCACGCTCGCTGCAGCCATTTGTCTGGAGGAGAGAAACAGCGTGTAGCCATAGCTCGCGCTCTGATCAACGATCCATCTATTTTACTTGCAGATGAACCTTCTGGGAACTTAGATGCCAAGACCTCATCTTGTATTCATGAGCTATTACTATCTCAGGCTAATGCGGAGAGAAGTGTGCTCCTGGTCACACATAATAAAGAACTAGCTCAGCAGTGTCACAAAGAGTTCGTATTATTGAATGGAAAATTACAGCATTAAAATGCACCAAGCTGAATGAAGCCAGAAACCCGACCACAGCTACGCTGTCATGTATCTGCAACAACTAAAAGCAACCGCGTCCTATAATTAAGAGTCGCGGTGCCTTTCCTAGTGATTAAGATCTAAATTTCCCAACGGAAGAATTTAATCGGATAGCTTCCTTATAATAAAGACGCTTTCTCTCAGATCATTTGTGCGGGTTGCGGTGCTTTTTTCATCTTTTATAGCAACGTTTGCTAAATATTCCCCGCTATCAAGGTGTTTGAATCGTACTTCATCTCCATCACGGATAATTGGATCTTGTGTCGTATTCACTTTTTCTATCTGCCATCCACAGCGGTCTGAGTAGCTAGCAGAGTCAAAGTATGCTTGAGGCCATGTACCATAGAAGGCAAGAAATTCACTGCCGGAGTAAATACTGCCAAATACACCCTTATGAACGTCAAGAGAACCTAGATAACAGCAAGTTTTATCTAAGATTACTCTAGTAGCATCACGTTTACCATCAACACAGAAATACATAGTTAATGGTTTAGTGGAGATTTTTTCTTTTAACGTGGGGAAGAGATAAGGAATAGTTGACCAGAACCCTGCATAAGGAGCGCTAATAGCTTCATAGCCGTTAGGGTTTTCTAATGTAAACCAGGATGTGGGTAATTGAATTCCAGCTGTAAACGATGCTCTTTCTTCGTTTTTTTCTGGTAAGTTCTCTTTAAGATAAGTCCGTACTGCTTCTCGTAGTGCTTGTTGTTTGCTTGCTAAAACATGCTTATCTTCTTTATGGAAGAACTTAGGTATTAACAAGTCAGCGATGGGTGACAATGACACTTGAATGGGGACAGGCTCTTGAGCCACGCTCTCAGACCATTCTTTAAGATCCAAGTGGTCATCTTTCAAAGTAGGTAAGACTGTACCGCCAAGGAACACTGTTTTAGAGACGGAAGTAGAACTATAAGAGGAATACCCGGACTCCGATTTATCAGAGATAGAACTCTTGAATAGGGATTCCTGAGCTGCAGTTTCTAAAGAAATCTTCTGTTCATTTAATTTCTGTACTTCATCAAACGCAATTTTAAGTACTTGAAATCCTGTTCCTCCGTAGGTTGCAGCCGTAACATAATGTGTTCCGAAGGTTTCTATAAAGTTTCGGAATGAATCAGGAGAATCTACATCTAATTTTTGTTCTACCCAAGTGAGGAACGAACAATCTAGTTTTTTTGTTGTAGGGTCATCTTTACCATCTTCCATAAGTACGTATAGTGAATGGGAAGCAGTAGAACACGTCACTGTGTTTTTAGAATGTACTGTACTTTTCTTAACAAAGTCGTACGTCATACTGGCAGAAAATGCTGACAACTTAGCGAGTACAGAATCACCGTCCACTGTTAAAGTAGGAGTGGTGGATGAGGCCAAGGCCATTTTTTTGAACTCTATAAGATATATATGGCAATCATCTAAGCTTTTCTGAAAACCAGATTTGATTTTCCTTACAGCATATGCTTGTTCCGAGGGGGAGGTAATTTCTGCAATCTCTCTAGAGATAAGCACAGTAGCTATTGTATGACTACCTACCTGAATTTGATAATTGTATCTAACACCATCAAGTCCTTGTAAATCTAATCGTACTGCACCTTCCGTCAAAATTTGACTCTTAGCTTGGGTTCTCCAAATGTTAGAAAAATTGATCTTGTTAATTAAGATCTTTGCTTCTCGCTTGTGCTTTTTCACTATATCCACAAGGCGATGCGTATAACTAGGGAAGAAGTGTTCTCTTTGTACTAGAATTTCTTTTTGTCCATTGGCGACCATAGGATTCTCTGCAGACAAACTAGATGTAGAGGCTACTAGAGCTGGAGAATTCAGCGTAACAGTAGAAGAAAATTCATTAGAGAATGTGGTAGTTTCTTCAAATACTGATGTATTAATAATCACATCTAAAGAGGGCTTAGGGTGTAATTTTGTCCCTGGAGGGATGCCAAATCGACCGTCAGCACTTAATTGAGCTGTCTCATGATTGAATGAATAATCTAGGATATTAGATATGCTGATGCTGTTTAGAATATTCAATGGATCTAATTTGACGATATCAACAGCTCTACCTAAGAAAGATACATTCCGAATCAGCGGTACATCATCGTGCACCAGAGATACACTAGGAACATCAACGGATTCCACGGGGTGCTGAAAGATCAAATGTTGCACGCCATCTTGAATACTCATCAATAAAGCCTGTTTAATTTCTTCAAGAATAGAAGCGGCTGTATCTTCTGTAACTATAACGTTGCTATCTAAAATACACGAGGCGGCACATGCTGACAGCTTAGGCTCTATGATTTGAAAGCAACGTCCTTCTGGAACATCTAGTTGTGAAAGCATATAGGGATGTTCGGCCCCTTCTTCATAAAATACAGATAAAGACAAAACGCCAATAGGCAGGCGTTCAATGAAATGGCTAAGACGATTTTCTTCATCTACAGGGTAAACGATACTACAGCTAGAAGCATGGCGTCCTATGCGTGGATTAAACACGGTGTATGGTTGAATGTAATAAGTTGATGCCATGAGAACGCTTCCTTTTTAAAAAGACTCAATATGCCCTGTGATAAGGTCAAGAAAAAAATAATTCCGAGCATACTATGCCTGAAGAGGTTTTTTCTAAAGAGAAAAACTTTTTCTGTTTTTTTTTTTTTTGCTTTTTTTGCTAGAAAATCCGCCATTTTTATGAAGCTGGTCAAACAAGCCACAAACACAAGGATTTAATGAAGTATAAAAAGAAGAAAAGGAGGTATCAAGTATGGCGCCTGCTAATCAAACAATAGATCTACCAAATGAAGTAGGTAACACTACCTCGACTCCACAAGATCATGTAAACAAGCATTACACGCCTAATACGACTACAAATCCTCCAACGCCAGGAAATTTTAGTTACAGGATCACAACGAGCAACCAAGACAACAACCATACGCCATCCACAGAAGAGGTCGTAGCTATTGGAAAGCGATTACAGGAGGAATTTTATAATCTCACCCAGGGAGCTAATCTTACGTTTTCCGCATCTCCAGCTAATCACACGGGGAATTGGAAAACAGCGTTCCTATACAACCTGGCTCAGCTAGTTGCTAATGTGTTTCCAACAACAGTAGCTCCAGCAAAAATTATTAAGCCAACTTTTATTCCGCCAGCTTCCCAAAATAGCACTGAAACCCCACACACTCAAGGCAGTGTCCCTACCAAAAGCGAAAACAGGACAGTCGCTGCAAGTCCATCAGAAATCGGATTGGACCCTTATGCAGCCCCCGATGTTACTTCAAATCGGGTATTTTCGACAATAGAGCAATCAAAAACAAAACCACGGATTGCAAAGAGGAAAGCAACGGAACTAAAGAGAAACAAAAGAGCGGTTGGAGACCAGGTAGTAGAAGCTAATGCTGAAGCTGCTTTTAAGTATGATTTAACGCCGAAAAATGTTGGGGATAAGCTTAAGTTGACTCCCGAACAAATTACTAAGTGCCAAAGGAGCTACAACAATTTACGTAGATCCATTGCTCGTTATAACGCATTAGGAACGAAAAATACCCCTGCAGGCCAGGATTTATTATCTAAACAGGGAATTTTTCTAGAAAAGATCCAAGAAAGGTTGAAATTAGATTTCAAAGCGATAGAACCCGTAATGACCGTCATTAAGACGGAATTCAAATCACACCGTGTGCCAGTAGATAAACATTTGCATGGAATTTGGGTGGCGGGTGCTCCTCCAGAGGATACAGCAACATACATTAAGGTATTTTTAGAAGCGTATCACGATTTTGATTTTATTTTTTGGGTAGATGAGAAGGCATATGGGGCGGCGAAGTTTACGTCTACTTTAAAGAAGATTGCATTTGACTCCGCAGTTAAAGAATTGCGAGAACAAACATCTGAAGAAACAAAAAGGTTCGTCAAACATTATGATGACTTGAAAGCAAAATATGAGTCCACTCGAGACTTTGCTGAAAAGGAGAAGTATTCGGAAGATTTGTTAGCTCTGTATGACGATCATAATAAAATGACTAAAGAAATTAGAGGGCGATTTGATGCTCTGTTTTTAGAAAACATGATCGTTGCTCAGGACGGATTTTTCAATTTCTGTTTACTTAGAGGGATTGATTCTATCAATGACGAAACTCGAGTAGAGTATTTAGAAAAGCATCTAGAATTGCCTAAAGATGAGATAGAACAGTACAAAAAGACAATAGAAGCGAATAAACAGAAGATCAAGACCATTGTGGATAAGGTAAACGCAGGTTTAAAAGAACCTCGGGCTTATATCAGAGATATTTCTGAACTCCGCTCTATGAGAGAAGCTGTTAACCTTTACAACTATGAAACAGAAATGTTTTTGCGTTGGAATTATCCGGCAGCTACAGACCAGGTTCGTATGTATATGCTGAAAGAACATGGTGGTATCTATATGGATTTAGATATGATGCCAGCATATTCTACAGAGTTCACTAAGAAAATTCTAGAGGTCGGTCAAGATCGTTTTTTTGAATCATTAAAGGTTCGTAGGGCGATTTCTTATGCAGTGCTGAAGTTGGTTGGGGAAGGAGCCACCTCTGTTTCTATAGATCAAATAGCTAAAGACATTGATTTAAGCGGAGTAACTCAGGATGATAAAACGAAGCTTACTAAGTTAATTAAAGACCTAGAGGGAATGGTCAAGGAGAAAAAGACTCTTTTCCAAAAAATGGCTCCAGATACTATTCGGGATTTCATGCCTATTTTACAGCGATACCATAGATGGAGGACAAAGTGGAATATTCGTGGATTAAATGGATTAATGATGGCTCACAAGGGGAGCGCTACGGTTGATGCTGTTATTAGAGGACAGCAGCAGGCTTATTCTGAATTACGGGCATTAAGACAGCGGGTTATTAGCGGGGAATATTTTAATAGGTTATCAGATTTAACACACGTAGACTACAGAGCAGAGATAGGAGGAGTATTAGTTAAGAACTATTTGGCTGGTAGTTTATTTACAGATTTTCGGCAAGATTCCATTATATCTGGTGCTGTAAGTACCCTGGGAATATCAGGGCCTGATCTCATTATGTCGGAAATGGTAAAATATTTCCGAGAGCTTGGCCCTGTAGGCAGAGATTTCCTGAATGATAGTGGCAATAAGTTAGGGAAGGAAGCGTTTCTTGGAGCTTATAAAGAACTCGATCCGTCCCCTTCAGGTGAACGTAGATTTGATTGGGCTAACCCTATTTCTGTGGGTGTTAATGATGTTACGCCAGCAGATGAAAGTACTTGGTGCGGAATCAGACCAAGGTGTGTTGGTGAATTATTATTTTCTGATGAGTCAAAACTACGTGTTGAAAAGCCAAAGCGTATTGTACGAACTAGGGTAGAGTTTGAAGAGTTGACTAAGTTATGGTCAGAAGAATCAAAAAAATATATTTCTAGAGATTTACTAGAGAGATTCAATGCACTTGTTGAATCAAAAGCGCTTGATGCGGTCAAGCTTTCAGAATTGGATAGGGATATTTATGTACTAGCTACTCATGTATGGGCAGATACTCCAGCTAGGGAAGCTGTCTTTTCTTTGCAAATACAATTAGCGGAGCTTGTTCGCTCTGTTCCATTCCCGATATCGAACCAATTACATTTATCTCTTAATGTTCACGAGAATTTTGAAACGGATTTAGCAAGAACCATTCGTCTTTACCTACAGAGCAATACACAAACCGATATTGTTTTGTGGTACAGCGCTCTTAGTGAGGAAAGCATGTTCTTGAAAGACATGCTGGGGGTCGCAGAGAGGTCTGCTGCTGTAAAGAGAATTAGTGAGATAACCAAGTTTGATAAGTATTGGGAATCCTATTTGTCTAAATATGCAGATTTAAAATCACGAGAAACTACTGGGGTTATTAATCAACCAGAATTAGAAGAGCTATTAGATGTTTCTTCAGAACTAAGTAAAAACCAGGATCTGTTCCTTTTGTTAGAGGAACTAGAAAGTAGAATTCAATCAGGTTACCGATACCGAGATATCGAGCTATCCTTTGAAAATATTTGGGATCTTTCTGATGAAGATCAAAAAAAGAAGATCCTTAGTGTGATGAAGGATATGACAAAAGATAATGGGGAAAATAGGAAGGATCAAAAGAAATGGTTTGAAGAAATTTATGATAAGGCACGCACTAAACGTCTGGTAGAGCCAGCGGAACGGGTTGCTGCTTTTATGGAGCAATTTGCTCAAGAACCTAGAGTGCTTTTGTACAATGTAGACTCGGTTTTATCTGAAAATCATCTATTTATGACTCTACAAAAAGAAGGATATGCTTTTCGGGATCTGAATGAAATTTATCGGTTTATGCTTGCTGATACTGGGGTTTCAGGGCTTTTAAGTGGAGATAATGTTTTGCCATCTCCTTCTAAACAGTTAATAGATTTAATTAAAAAGGCTGTTGGAGATGAATACATAGATATACATGATACGATGAAGAAGGTGTATGCCTGGTTAGCGGAACCTCAAGGGGAGGAAGCTACTCGGATTTTAAACACTCTACCAGAATCACTAAAACAAGAACTACCTAAATATGCTGTGCATAATCTGCTCACGCCGCCTGTAAACATGGAGGTTTCTGCTTTAGGTATAAAGTATGCCTTGGAAGCAGGGTTAGAGTCAGAACGGGTGATGGCTAGTTTGGCTCCTGGGGTCTTTAACCCGGCGAGTTACACAATGATGCGTTATTTAGAAGCTCTTCATGAGTTGCATCGTAAAGTGCATGATGGAAGTTTAACGCATGAGTTTGCTAAACAGTGGCTGGAGACAAAGGGCGGCGGGTGTTTTATTACAGAACCTGGGATCGATCGGCTTGTAGAGTTAGCTAAAGAGCGTCGTTATCTTTCTATCACAGAAATCCATAGAGAATTAACAGGTATGACCCACCTGGGTCAGGCTACTATGAGGTTGTTGTCTGGCGCTTACCCAGGACTAGGGAAGCTCATGGAAAGGGAGGCTGTTTTTGGAAGACCACTGGCCACTTCCGCGCAAGAACCTATGGCAGTATATCCATATGATTATCTTGGCGCAGGTTCTAGTAAAGATTTATTCTCTACCCCACCAGATGTTCCTATAACAATATCAGTTATAGAACGAGCTAAATATACTCTACTAAGTTGGCCAGAGTTTTATGAATTGCATGCGTCAGCTTGGGAGGGACTTGCTTCTGGCATGGGAGCAGATTCGATTAAATTACACCCACAATCATTTTTATATGAGACAGAAGGGCGTTGTGTGGGTTTGTCCATGTTATATATGTCAGCCTCTGACATGTCATCTTACTCTACTCTTCAAGATAATCTTACGGCAATATCTGCACTTTTCCAAACAAAGGAGCGTGATAAACTTCCCTTAAGTAAAGGAGATAGAAGGTTATTAGAAAGAAGCTTGGCTTTAATAAATTGGCTTCAATATCAGGGGAATAAGCAATTATTAACAGGCGGCATTCTTTCTAAGCAAGATTGGAATAGAGACTCTATTAGGAGAGTATTCGAGACGGGTGGGATACACAACGCTTTGATTACTACACCTACACACAGTCTAGTACTGCATAACCTAGGTTCTTCATATAGGGTAACGGATCCTAATTTTGGTCATGTCGATTTCCTGGCTTTAGAACACGCCCTTGAGTTTGTGGAAACAATGATGTATGTCTCACCCGAAATCAAGGAGCGGTATGGATTTTCAGATGATAAGTCCATTACAGAGCAGTTAAAGTTTTATACAGCAGGTTCTGAAGAAGCAAGAAATGCTTGGTTGCCAGCGACAGACATGGGTTTACATGGTTACCTGCCTACCTCTTTGGAAAAGATGATTTTGAGGGGTGAAACTACAGTTAGTCGTATAAGGGTTAGGTGGTCTGATTTATTTGAAATGGGAGCACTAGTAGATCATGAAAGAATAGATGAAAATACAAGGGAATCTGATTTAGAAAGGTTAAAGTTTCATGGTGATCTTTTAGAAGACTTTCTAGCTACACATGCCTTGGATTCGGAGCAGGTAGAGACAGTGAAAGCTCTTCTGGAAACTTGTGGAATAGAAGCTGGTACAACGGATGTCAGTGTTGGTGCTATTTCAGAAACGCCTAGTGAGGTTGCAACCGCATTGAGTTCGGCAAACAAAACTGCTGAACGAGTCCGTTCTGCATTGCGTTCGGCAATGGAAGAAATCTCATTACGCCTGAAAGAGGTGTCTATTGGTGACTGGGACCATATGGAGGTCACTGATTTGCATGTGACCGAATCAGAAGAAGTTATTGTTAAAATTCGCGATGGGAAGCAGATATTAAAAACAATACAGCTCAAGGTTTCAGGTCTTCTTCATAAATTCAAACGATTTGGTAGCATGTTGAATGAAGTAGGCGCTACCGGTGCTGTCGATTTTGATCTAGGTCTTGCTGTTGTTTCTATCGTTCAATATGCCCGTATGATTGAACATGGATTACGAGGAGAGCCGTTAGCGGTTGCTAGCGCAGCTTTGGGGGTAAAGCAGACAGCAGAATTAACTATAGGGGCAGTTATTCAAGCTCTAGGACAGAAATATTTAACGGAACAAGGTGTCGTTAATTTTCGATTAGAGACAGCTTTAGCTCAGCAATTGTATAAGGCCTCTGTGCGAGTCGGGGGAACATTGGGGGAAGCCCTTTCTGGGATGGCTCATATTTTAGAGTTGCCTATTTTAGAAACAGTGTTAGGTGTCTGGGGGCTTGCTGAAGGAATCAAAGAATTACTTCATTCCGATTCTTATAGTGCTAGAGAAGCCGCTAGGGTTCGGGTCGCATTTGATTCTATTACCTTGGGATTAACTATGACTGCCATGGCTGCCCCTGCATCTATGTTGGCAGTTGGGCCGATTGCTGCTATCGGAATGGGGGCTACTTCAATTGCACATAACGTTGCTAAAAAAGAAGAACGTTATACTGCTTGGTTGAAATATAAGAGCTTCTTAATCCAGGGTAGCAAGTATATAGTTAAGGCATTTCCTGATAAGCACTTACTGGATTTGTCTGGAAATTTAGTTTTAGGGGACTTGGTTCTTGATTTGCGATACAACCCGCCTTTGTTAAAGGGTACAAGGTCTTATAATTGGGATCGACGTATTGGTAGTCATCCCTCTTGGAGTGATAGAGAGGTTCGTGCGAAACTTGGATATGGCTATGTATCAACGCCGTATAGTGATTTAGCTCAGGGTCATGCTAATAGTTTATGGCCAAGGGAACTTCCTCAGATCCCTAAGGGAGAATATACGGAGGTTATCTTAGGGTATGGGATTACTTATAGAGCAACTACCGAGGTCGTCTATCTTTCAAATAAAGCTGTATGGAGAGAGGCTATATTAGACCCAGCAGAGAAACGTTATTACGTTCCACCTTTAACTATAGAGGCTCGTTCGAGCACGATTATAGCTGGGGAATCACCTCTTACTGTAATTCCTTTACGTGTTTTAGATGGTGATACTAAGGAAAAAGAAGATAATGCAGCTACGTATAAGGATTATACCATTCGTGTTAAAGGTGGTGTAGGTGGCTTAACAGTGCAGGTAGGTGGTGCTGGTCACTATGATATTGAGGGAGCTCCACGTGCTAACAATGTTATTTCTTTTCAAGGTATTCCCAGCCCTTTAGGTGTAGAATTTAATTTATCGTTGGAAGAACAAAACGTACCTTTGATTAGGGCAAACGGAACGAAGTTACAAATCCTTAGTATAAAGCAAAAGAATTTTGCAACTATAGTTGGTTCTGAAGGCGGGCAGGATATTTTAACAGGAAACCAGGATGCTAATTTTCACATAGGAAAAGGAGGTGGAACTGTCTTTTCTGGGTTAGGGTCTAATAAGTATTATATCCCGCCTATTCAAGGGCCTTTAGTTATCAAATTAGCAGATAATTCTTCATCCCATACCTTGTTTTTAGAAACATCTTTGTCGGATTGGCGAAGGCCTGATGGAGAGTTAACTTTAGTGCCAAGTACTTCAAGTGGTGCGCTGAGCTCTATTTCTATTGTTAGTGCGCGAAAAGAAACATCTTTATTGACTTGGGTAAATCATATTGAAGTCAAAACTAAGGATGGTATTGTTTTAACTGCTTTAGAAGAAAAGTCTCTAATAGGAAGGCCTAGTTGGGCTACTTTCGGAGTTTTGAAATGTGATCTCTCTTTATGGAAGAAAAAACATCCTAGAGAGGAAGATTCTCCAACACATGTAGTTTCTTGGCTCAAACGGTTGGACTGGAGACTAGCTTCTGAGGTTTCTTTTCTTCAGAAAGATTGTCGAGCAGTTTATTACGATGACAAGCGCGTTTTTCTTTTTTATCCAAGCCCATACACAGAAGTAAATGTCCGTGCACACTTTGAATTTTCTACTAAAGTGGAAGGGAGCGTAGGTTGTGTTTATCTTGTTTCTTCTCCGCCTAATTTACGACCAATGCCATTAGGTATTGGGTTGGCTGCGGATTGGGATGCACCTCAAATAGTAGATTTAGGTGCTTTATTGCCGTCTTTAATTTTAGCTAGAGCATCTTTGGATGGCGAGGGGATAGATGTCAGTATTTCCTCTCCGCGTTATGAGGTGCATTTAACTCTCAATTGGGACCCTAAGGCTTTCCCAGAGAAAACAATTATAGAAATATACCCAAAAATTCGACCTACTTTGAAAGAATGGAATGAGACGGTAAAGAAAAGTCCAAACGAATGGCAGGCTGTTTATCGTCATAGCGAATTAATACCAGAAAGGTTAGAGAGCGTCCGCAATCTTAATAACACTGTTATAGTTATGTTAGATGCGTTACGTGAGAATGAGGAATACATTTTAGGTGTAGAAAATAAAGGTGATGTAGAGGTTCGCTTAGTAGGGGAAATGGATGATGGCCTATTGAAGGGGGTGATGGAGGATCAACACTGGCATACATTACCGAAGCCAGAATCACGATTCAATATCACATTGCCAGCCCATAGTATTAAGTATCTAGCTCTTTTAGATGCTATTTGGACACATACAGTTTTCCATACCAAAGTAGAAATGACTCCATTGGAAGCCAAGGTAAGACCTGTAACGCGGTTATCATATAATCAATGGAGTTTTTATGACGAAATTCATGTTAAGTGGACTTCGTTAGAATTAGAAGATTTTACTCGCTACACAATAGCGGACGAGACTGAGGCTTTATCTAGGCAGTTAATGTATGCTCAAGGCCAAGTTGCTATTGTTGATAGGGATTTTATTCTCAAATTCTTCTATGTAAGAGAAAAGGAAGGAATTGGAGCTATTAATTTAGTGTTCAAAGACTTTTTCACCGAGGATATGGAAGGCATTTCTTCTAAAACCTTAGAGAGAGAAGCTAAACCTATTCTTGCGAATAACCCGCATATATTGATTAATCCAGCCTATAGGCCATATTTGAATTTAGTCTTAGGTAAGGAGAAATTCAATCTTGCTTCATTAGCGAAAGAATTTAGTTCAACTTACCATATTACGCCGCTAGAAAAGGGGCCTGATAATAAGTTAGTCTTACCTAAAAGATATGCATCATTGAGGTTGGCTGTTCTAACCTATACGATTAATCCTGAAGACATCTCAACTTTTGCTAAGACGTTATCTTTCGCTGATCAGACTATGAAAGAATACAGGTTGCCAGCTCCACACCCTGTTATTCGTGTTGCGTCTTATTACTTAGACCCTGTCTCGGGAGATCTTTATTTGACTAGAATCCTTTCAACTAAGCCGCAGAATCAAGCTTTTGTTATCAGAATGAAAGGGTATAAACATAACTGGGGTGCTTTCCAAAAGATCTTAGTGGCGGTGGAACAAGAAAGTAGTGTTGGTTCACATAGAAGCTCAGTACTATCGTTTGTAGGGCCAGAGTTACGTCACTTGGAGGTAGAATTATCTCCTATTAATCAAGAAAAACGTAAACCTGATAAGGTATTGTTTATGGATAGCCTTGTGCTACCTATTAATGATCAAGTGCTTTTCTACGATCAAAGCTCTACGCCGAAGTTTTATTCTTTCGACGATTATGTGTTGTGGAATTTACGAGATCGCGTAGCGGGCTCAAAAAGAGCACAGGCTTACGATAACTACTTATTAGAAGCTACTCTTCGCTTAGGCATGCAACATAAGCTGCCATCACACTGGGAGATTCCTCAAGATCTTTTGCGTTATGGGATAGGGTATTATGGAACTCGAGTCCCTCAATGGATACGTGGTAGAATTCGAGAAGGCTCTTTCTTAAGAATGAGTTCTCACAACATGGGCGTTGCATTAATAACAACTCAAAATAACATATTTAGAAATAAGGATAAGAAAACGGCCTTTAATGTTTATTACAGTATATTAGGTTTATACAAGTACGCCACTTTAAGGCAGCTTGCTGGTGAAATGGTGTGTGACTTTGATAAGAGAGTCGTCTTCAGAGTTAAAAAGGTAGATGAAAAAGATTATAACAAAAGGAACATCTATATTGTTATGGAAGTATCTGACCAGGAAGAACAGAAACTTAAGGCGGATAGCCGTGTATTAGTAGTCCCTGGGGAAGAAGTAACATAAACAACAAAATTACCCTCCATTTTCTGTTAAGGCAAAGGGGGGGGGGGAGGGTATCCCCCTTACAAAGTACAACATCTGTCGTATCTGCTATTCGCGTTCACGAGCCGAAGCATGAGCTAGGTGATTGTGAAGGAAATTTTCACTCAAGGATTTACGAATGTTGTTTTTTTTTTTTGGTTTTTTCGTAAAAGGTTTCGGTGATTTTGTAACGAGCGCTTTTGAAGCTTGATTTTTTTTGGGAGAGAGTGGTTATGTCGCTTCCTAGTAATCAAACTGAGTTGTCTTTTACAGCAAATGATACAGCTATCCCGATCGGTACGAATACCTCTACTCAAAGTCCTCCTACGCCGTTATCCTCTCGTGTATCTCTCTATGACATAGAGAATACAACGCACTCCATAGATGAAGTTTTAGAAATAGGAAGGCGTTTACAAAATGAGTACTATAATTTCACGCAGGCGCAGAACACAAGTTATCCTATTTCTCCTTCTAACCATACGGGAAATTGGAAGACAGCCCTCCTGTATAACCTAGCTCAACTCATAAATCAAGTATTTCCGACTACAATTGTTCCTGCAAAAATTGTCAAACCAACAATTATCCCTCCTCAAGGAAATTCTACAGAAAACGCAACCTCAGCAGTAGAGGTAAGTCCCGCACCTAAGAGGCCGTATCCCATTACTCGGGATCTTCAAACAGATTCTCAAGAGCCATTACCAGAAGCGACAACGGTAACGACTCCTATGAAAGAGACAGTGTCAACACCAAGAACGGTCAAAAGACGTTCTGTTGAGTTAAGAAGAAAACGAAGAGGGGCACCAGATAATAAAGAGGCCAAACCATTTTCGGATCCATCTACATATGATCTTACAACAAAGAATTTCTTAGAAAGGCTCCAGTTAACTTCTGAACAGATAAAGGAAAACCAAGCAAGTGTTAACAATTTACGTAAGGCTATTGGGCGTTACAACGCTTTGAAGGAGAAAAATTCTCGAGAAGGGCAGGCGCTGCTTGTCAAGCAATCAGAATCCCTAGCGAATATTCAAAGGCGTCTGAAGCAGCCTGAGCATGCTCCATCTAAACAGATGATCGACAAGATCAAAGTAGAGTTTAATTCGCACAAAGTATGGGTGAATCAGCATTTGCATGGCGTGTGGGTGGCTGGAGCCCCTGCAGAAGATACAGCAACCTATATGAAGGTATTCTTGCAGGCTTATGAGGGATTCGATTTCTATTTCTGGGTGGATAAGAAGGCATATGGGGCGGCCAAATTCACATCTATTTTGAAAAAGATCGCATTTGATTCCGCTGTCAAGGAATTACGAGGAGAGACTTCTAAAGAGACTGTAGACTTCTTAAAATATTATGACGATCTAAAAAACAAATACGAGAAGACGAAGAACTTTGAGGAAAAGCAGAAGTACTCTGAAGACTTACTTGCCTTGTATGACAAACATCAGAAAATGGCAAAAGAGGTTCGAGTTAAGTTTGACTCGTTGTTTTTGGAGAATATGATTGTTGCACAGGATGGTTTCTTCAATTACTGCCTTGTGAAGGGGATTGACTCCATCGATGATAACGCTCGAAGAGAATACCTAGAGAAGTATTTAAAACTACCAGCTGATGAAGTAGCGGCGTACAAGAAGACAGTTCAAGACAATGAGCAAAAGATTAAGAATATTGTTGATAAAGTCAACAAAGAGCTTGGTTCTGCTCGTGCTCAGATTGTAGACATTTCATCGTTAGAGTCGATGAAAGACACGTTAAATACGTACAACTATGAAACAGAAATGCTTCTACGTTGGAACTATCCTGCTGCTACCGATCAGCTCAGAATGTACATGTTGAAAGAGCATGGCGGTATCTACTTAGACTTGGATATGATGCCAGCCTATTCCGATGCTGTGAATAAGAAAATCAATGAAGTTGGTGGTACGAAGTTTTTTGAAGAGTTGAAGCTACGTCGAGCTATATCAGGGGCAGTTTTAAAGCTTGCCGCAGATAAGGCAGAAAAAGTTGATGTCGAGGCAGTGTTAAAAGAACTGAAGATGACTGATATCACTGTTCAAGATAAAGAGTCCTTGAAGAAAGTTGTATCTGGGATAGAAAGTTTATCCAAAAGTGGTGAGAAGCTCTTTCAAAAAATGGCTTCGAGCACGGTCCGTGACTTCATGCCTATTTTACAACGTTACCACAAGTGGGCCACACAATGGAATGTCCGTGGATTGAATGGGCTGATGATGGCTCATAAGGAAAGCGCTACGGTAGATGCTGTCATTGAAGGGCAGAGAAGAGCCTATGCTGATTTACGGGCGTTAAGACAAAATGTCTTGAGTGGAGAGTATTTTAATCGTTTGAGCGATCTTACACACCTGGATTATAAAGCTGAGGTGGGTGGTGCTCTAGTGAAAAACTACTTAGCTGGGAGTTTATTTAGTGATTTTCGTCAGGACTCCATTGTTGCTGGAGCTGTCAGTACTTTAGGAATCTCCGGTCCAGATCTCATTATGAAAGAGATGGTGAAGTTTTTCCGTGGATTAGGACCTATAGGAGAAGATTATCTAAATAAACAGAAAACTAAACTGGGTAAACCTGCATTTTTGGGTGCTTATAAAGAACTTACTCCAACTGCAGCTGGAGGCCCTAAGTTTGATTGGTTGAACCCAATTTCTGTTGGGGTTAACGATGTTACGCCTGCCGATGAGAGTACGTGGTGTGGGATTAAGCCTAGATGTTTCGGAGAACTACTCTTTTCTGATGAATCCAAATTACGGCCTGAAACGCCGAAAAGAATGGTGCGTACACAGGTATCATTTGAAGAATTTACGAAGCTCTGGTCTGCGGAATCAAAGAGCAAGCTTCCTCGACAACTGTTAGATTTCTTCAATCTTTTGATTGAATCTTCTGATGCAGATGTTACGAAACTCTCTGAATTAGATCGTCGGATAGAACAGGTCGCTCTTCAGGTAAAGGATGATGTGCCAGCTAAGGAGGCTGTTTTTTCTTTGCAATGGCAAGTAGCAGAGCTCATTCGTTCTGTACAATATCCTGTTGCCAACCAAGTGCACTTATTTCCTTTCTTGCACGAGTATTTTGAAGCCGATTTAGAGAAAGCCATCAAGTTATATCTGAAAAGCCACACGCAAACCAATATTGTCCTTTGGCATAGTCCTATCAGTGAAATGGCTATGTTTCTCAAAGACATGCAGGGAATTGTAGAACGTACTGAGGCGGTTTCAAAACTGCTATCAGAAGGGCATATCTCTGATACAGAAAAATGGCAACCCCTTTTGGATAGTTACGCCAAATATAAAGCTAGAGAAGTTGCTGGTCTTTTAACAGAAGAGGAGTTTATCGAGTATGTAGAGACTTCTACGAAGTTAAATGAGAATGCTGAGATTCAGTCTCGTCTGGCAGCAATTGAAGAGAAGATCCTAGCGGGATATGGTTTTCGAGCTCAGGAAGAGTATTTGAATCGAGTGTGGTCTGCTAAGGATGCAGAGGTAAAGAAGAAAGTGCTTGCTTTAGCGAATGACCTTTCTCGGGATAGAAATAACCAGGGTAACTCGGATCAACACAAATGGTTAGAAGAGGTCTACGATGCGATCCATAAGAAGCGGATTACAGAGCCAGCAGAGCGGATTAAGGAATTAGTCCAGAAGTATAAGGAGAGCTCTCGTGTCTTTCTACAGGATATAGATTCCTCTTTATCGGAAAACCCACTGTTTTTAAGGATGCAGAGAGAAGGGTATGCTTTCCGAGATTGGAATGCTATCACAAGATTTTTGCTTGCTGATGTAGGTGTTTCTGGAGTTCTGTCAGAAGGAAGCATATTTCCTGCCCCATCTAAGGAATTAGTGGATCTATTGAAAAAACATAGTGAGACGGGAGATGGATATCTAGATCTACATGATAAAACTTCTAAGGTATATTCCTGGCTTGCCGATGCAGAGAGTGCTGAGGGTAAAGAAGCATTTGAGACCCTTCCTAAGGGGTTACAAGATGCTTTAAAACAACACGAATCGCATAACTTATTAGTCCCACCTGTTGATGCGAGTGTTACCGCTTTGGGCATGCAGTATGGCCTAGAAGCAGGGAAAGAATCCGAGCGGGTTATGACTAGCGTATCCTCAGGGATTTTCAATCCTGCGTCTACTATTATGCATCGTTATGTTTCTGCATTGTATGAATTGCACAGGCATATTCAGGAGGGAACTCTAACAAAAGAGTTTGCCAAGACATGGTTGGAGTCTCAAGGCGCCGCGTGTTTTGTCTCGGAAGCGGGCCTAGAACGTTTGGTTAAACATTCGGAATCAAAAAGCTACCTTTCTCTTACAGAAGTCCATAGAACTTTGACAGGATTAACACATTTAGGACAAGGAACGGCCTATCTATTGTCAGGGGCATTCCCTGGTGCGAGTAAGATCATTACAAGGGAAGGAGTGTTTGGACGTCCCTTAGCTACAACCATGTTAGAGTCTCCGGCGGTCTTGCCCTATGATTATGGCGGTGTGGGATCGAGAAATGATTTGTTTGCTGTTCCTCGTAACGTGCCAACTACTAATGAGGTTATAGAAACGGCTAAATATTCTTTGGTTGGTTGGCCTGAATTTTATCACTTGCATGCTGCCGCTTGGGAAGAACTTGCCGTTGGGTTTGGAGCGGGCTCAATTGAGTTACATCCCCAGACCTTTATATATGAGACGGAAGGACGATGTATGGGTTTGTCCATGATGTATATGTTAGCCGGAAGTGCAGAGACCTATGCTCGTTACCAAGAAAATGTTTCCATGCTATCGGCGATATTTCAGACAAAAGAGCGTGATAAGTTACCTATTGCTAAAGGTGATGAGCGTTTATTGAATCGTGGCTTAGGGCTTATTGACTGGCTGCAATATCATGGCAATAAAAAGCTATTAGCTGGTGGAATTTTATCTAAGAAGGAATGGAGTGTCTCCAATATTGGAGAGGCTTTTTTTCGGAGCAAATCGAAAAGCGGTTTGGTTACCACCCCCACCCATACTCTAGTTTTGCACAGTCTTCCTAGTTGTTACCGGGTAACGGATCCTAATTTTGGTCACATAGATTTCCCTACGTTAGAGAATGCAGTGCTGTTCATAGAAGCGATGGTTCAAGTATCGGACGATATTAGGAATCGGTATGGCTTTTCTCCTGATAAACCTGTAGATCAGCAGTTAGGTTTTTATATTGCAGAATCACAGGAGGCAAGAAATGCCTGGCATTCTGCTACAGACGCAGGGTTTAGCTCTTACATTCCCCCAACTTTAGAGCGTATGATCCTACGTGGAGAAGTAACCATTCAGGGGGTGAATGTTCCGTGGCGTGCGTTATTTGAAATGGGAGGTATGGTAGACCATGCTCGTATTAACGAGCATACGCAACCCGAAGACTTAGATCGTATGAAGCTGCATGGGGATTTATTGCAGGATTACCTAGCTAAAAATGTATTAGATCCGAACCAAGTTGAACTCATTCAGTCTTTACTGGAGACGCGAGGGGTAGAAGTTGGAACCCCTGATGTCAGCCCCGACTTAGTGATGCACACTCCCTCTGAAATAGATTATGCGTTGAAACTAGCAAACGCCAATTTTTCTGAGTTGCGGGACACAGTGAAAAGCACTTTAAGGGAGATATATGATGAGCTGAATCGCAAGGGGTTAAATGAGTGGGAGAAGATTAAGATTTTAGAAACAGAAGTAGGGGAGTCAGGTATCAACTTTAAGGTGTTGAATGCTTGGGGACATGAGCGTTTTTTGCGTGTGCGTATGCCTGGCATCATGGATGCGTTCAGGCGATTCGGTCCCATGTTAAATGAGGTGGCAACAACAGGGGTTTTGGATTTTGACTTAACCATGGTGGTTGTGGCTTTAGTTCAATATGCCAGAATGGTTGAACATGGGTTGGAAGGAGAACCCTTAACAGTTGTCAGTGTTGGTTTAGGCGTTAAACAAGCAGCAGAACTAACATTAGGAGCGGCCATACAGGCTTTAGGAGGACATTATCTAACGGAAAGTGGGATCCAAAATTTCCGTTTGGAAACAGAATTAGCACGCAAACTGGCTTCTGTTGCAGAAAGAGTAGGAGGCCCCTTAGGCGGTGTCGTTCAAGGAGTGTCTCGTGTCTTAGAATTTCCTATTTTAGAAACGGTTGTTGGCGTATGGAGCTTAATAGACGGTATTACTTTGTTGCAAAAGGCAGAGACTTATAGCGATAAGGCTGCGCTTCGTGTTCGGGTGGCTTTTGATACCCTCACGCTGAGTTTAACTGTATCATCTGTTGTCGCTCCAGCTACGATGTTGGCTATTGGTCCTGTCGCGGCGATAGGTATGGGGATGACCTCTATTGCTCGTAATGTTGCTCGGAAAGAAGAACGTCATAGAGAATGGCTAAAATATGAGCAATTTTTAACTTTGGGTAGTCAGCGGCCTATAAGAGCCTATCCCCAGCAGGGAGTGCTGAACTGTTCTGAGAATCGTACGATTGGTCGTTTTGTGATAGATTTACGAACCAATCCTCCGACAATTCAAGGTAAGCTTTCTCACTCCGCAGACCACAAGTTAGGATATAAACCAGGATGGACTGATGCGCAGGTAAGACAGGCTTTAGGTTATGCCTACCCCTATACCCCTCATTATGCATTAGCGCAGGGGCATGCAAATACCTGTTGGCCAAAGAAACTCCCTACAGTGCCCAAAGGAAAGTACAGAACAGTGGTTTTGGGGTATGGACGGACCTATGTTGCTACGGCAGAGGTAGTGTACCTTTCCAACCAGGTGGTGTGGCGCTCAGCGGTCATGGATCCGGCAGAAAAGCGGTATTATATTCGACCATTACAAGAAGAGAAACTGTCGGATAGTAGCACTGTAATAGGGGGTAATGAACACGTCACTGTACATGTTATGAATGTATTAGGTGGGGATTTAGATTATCAGATAAGAGATGCCCTTTCTTATAAAAACTATCATATTAAAGTAAAAGGTGGCCCTGGCGGCGTGACTGTTCATGTTGGAAATGCCGGATATTATGAGCTTTTCGGTGATCCAAAAGCAGAGAATATACTTTCTTTCGAATCCCTTTCTCGACATTTCGGTGTGCACTTTGATCTTACGCAATTAGTGCAAGAAGTTTACTTCGTCCGTCCGGATGGGGTGAAGATTGATCTGCTTAGGGTAGAACAGCGTGGATTCAGAACAATTATAGGCTCTCCTTTAGGTGTTGATGTATTAAAGGGGAGCTCCAATACGAAGTTCAAACTAGGGGCTGGCGGGGGGACCGTTTATTCCGGATTAGGTTTTTGTCGTTACTATGTTCCTAAGGTAATACGAGATCTCCATATTAAAATAGCTGCCAAATCAGATTCGCATATACTCTTTTTAGAGACAGATTTATCAGATTGGAAGCCCATGAATGACAGAATTGGGTTTATTCCTGTAGTACCTCCTAGGTATGTTTCGAATTCTATTTTTATTGAAAATGAGGATGGCACACCTCTTTATCAAGAGTGGCATGGCCGTTTTGAAGTGAAATTTAAAGATGGGATTACACTAAATACTATAGATACAGATCCTACAACCATACCAAGAAAAAAGACGCCACTAATACTCGCCGTAACTAGGTGTGAACAATCGCTGTGGAAGAAAAGACATCCTAAGGAATCCGAACATGCTGCAGATATTATTTCTTGGCTGCAGAGGTTAGGATGGGCACTTGCCCCAGAAGTATTAATAGCTCAGAAAGAAAGCACAGTTTTGTTCCATAAACAAAATCGTAGCTTTACATATCTCCCACATGCTTACACCGAGATAGATATTAAGACTTTAGAAGAGTATGCTATTCGAGTTCAAGGGGTCCCAGGTTGTACTTACATCATTACCTCGTCTCCAGGGTCCCGGCCACGCCCCATAGAGCTACTATTGGCCCATGATGATGTTTTTCCCCAAATAGTGGATATAACTACACTTGTCCCATCTTTGATTTTAGGTAAGCTAGTTGGTGATAAACTAGAGTTAGCTATTTCTTCTCCACGATATACCGTTTTGTTAAATGTATCCTGGGATCTTAAAAACTTTCCAGAACAAACGATATTTGACATTCACCCAAGAGCAAGACCCACTCTTGGTGAATGGGTGCAATCGTTGAAAAAAGCGTCCAAAGGAGAATCACATGCGTTATACCATCATAGCGAGCTGATACCTGAAAGATTAACGGGAATTATGAGCTTAAACAATACAGTTACGCTCATTTTGGGAGGGTTTCGTAAAAATAATGAGAACATCTTAGGGGTTGAGAATAGAGGTAATGTAGACATTTCTGTTGTAGGGAATGTGGATGAAGGGGCTTTGGATAGGGTTATGGCCGATTCTAGATGGCATACTTACTCGCCGGCTAAAAAGAACTTTGAAGAGTCCATTCCAGCGCGATCTATGAAATACCTCGCTTTTAAAGATTTGCATTGGTTCCGGTACAATACCTTGATGCATAGCGTTTTAAAAGTTGCCCCTTTGCATGCTAAGGATACGCCTACATCGCGCTTTTCTCATCATACATGGCAAGCTCATGATGAGATACAGGTGTATAAAACTTCATTAGAACTAGACGATTTTACGCGTTATACGATAGCAGAAGAAACCCCTGCTTTAAGTCGACAGCTAATGTACGCTCAAGAGTTAGTGGCTATTCAAAATCGAGATTTCATTGTCAAACTGTTCTATGTGCGAGAGGAGCAAGGCATTGGTGCAATTCGGTTAGTCTTTAAAGACTTTTTCCAGAAGAATATAGATAGAAAAACATTGCAATCAGAGGCATCTTCACAATCAGAAGCGCTTTCGGATGAGCACACTGTATCAGCCAATACACACCAAAGATTAATTGATGAAAGCTATTGGAATCACTTAAAACTGAAACTTGGAGATGAAACCTTAGACCTAGCGATGTTAGCTAGAGAGTTTGGTTCATCTTGGCATAGACAGCCCTTAGAACAAGAAGTAAAGAATTATCATCTCAAGCTTCCTGCGAAATATCAGAAAGAAGCCTTGGTTGTATTAACACATACCATAGATCCTAAAGAGGTAAAAGAAGATCGTATAGATAACACGTTATCCTTCTTAGATTCTTCTATGAAGATAGCGGATTATAGATTGCCGTTATCCACTATTCCTCAAAGCTCCTATTACCTAGATCCTGTCTCTGGAGATTTATATGTGGTACGCTTAATAGATACAGAGAAACACAATCAAGCGTTTGTCCTGCGCTTGAAAGGGTATAAGCATAATTGGGGTGCTTTCCAGAAGATCGGTATTTCCGAAGAAAGTGAAAAAGATAAGGCGTTTATTCGTGGTAAGGTATTGGCTTTTGTCGGACCGGATCTGCGTCATTTCCGAGTCATATTCCCTGCAATGAATGGAGGGAAGACGCTCCCTGGAAAAATTTTATCACTTGCTAATGCAGTCATACCAACGAATGATCAAGTTCTTTTCTATGACCCTAATACAACTCCAGAGTTTTATTCCTGGATTGATTATCTAGCTTGGGATTTACGAGATCGTGTTATTGGGTCTAAGAGGGCTAAGGCTTATGATAACTATTTATTAGAGGCTGCCTTACATTTAAATGAAGCACATCCTCGTTGGGCAATTCCTAAAGAAATTTTGCACTTCGGAGCGGGGTATTACAGAGTTCAGGTTCCTAAGTGGATTCGTTCTAGAATTCGTGTTGGAATGCTATTGAAGATGTCTTCGCATAACATTGTGCTTTCGTTTATTACGTCACAAAAAGAAGTATTTGATAGAAGGCCTGGGTCTAAGTACGACGTATATTACAGCGTAATAGAAAACTATGCGACTTTGCAAAACCACGAAGGAGACATGACTTGTGACTTTGAAAAACGTATGATTTTCCGTGTCCGCAAAATAGATGAGAGCGAGTACTACAAGAAGAAAATCTATATAGTCATGGAGGTTTCTAAAGAAGAAGAGCTCAAATTACGAATGGATAATAACGTGATTACTATCCCAGGTGAAGAGATTCCTTAAAAGAGAAACGGAGATAAAGCCTCTAAACTAGGGGCTTTATTTGATAAGCTGTATTCTAACATCAGTAAGATTTAAAAGTTATCGAGATCCTAAAAAGAATTTACGGATCAGTTAACTTTTTTGCTTTGCTTTAACAGTTTCGTTTGTTTGCTCATTGTTTTTTATAGCCCTTTTGGCCGCGGCGTCAACAAGATCTGATGATGAGGTTTGGTGTGTATTTAACCCGCTTGTTTTTCTTAATAGGAAAAATAAAGCGTTCATAAGCATATGTGGGCCTGGAATTGACATAACGTTCTTTCTTTTCTTTTTTTTTTTTTGCTGAATTTTTGTTCAGTTTATAGTTATTTGCAACATGATTTTAAAGAAAATTACATATGAAAAAGATTGTATACGTTAATTTAAACTTGCGATACTTAGTAATATATATAGAAATCAGGGCTTATAAGTATATGCAAGGGGGATAAGAGCTACTGTATTTAGGATGATTTTAAGTATCCAGAAAGCGATTAAAGAAATTTCTTAGTTTTTGACTACGATGTCTTTTTCCTGGTTACGCGATTGCTTTTCCCAAAACGGGATATGGGAGGTCATTGTTATTTGTTAACAGTACACAACTAGTTTTACTAATCAAGAGGGAGCTAGTGTCAAAATCTAATAGGGCTTTTTAACCCAAATCGAGATTCATGAAGCGAGCAGTCGGCAAAGTGTACACCACCTGCTGCTGCCGCAATGACAACAACCCCCATTAATCCTTTAATAGAAATCCATGGTAGTGGTAACGCGCATGCACAGTTTGCGCGCTCAAGATGACGGGTAAAGTCTTCGTTTCGTAAGATAGAGCAAACAACTTCTACTATTCGTCGTGCTCGGGGACGGCCGCAAACGTCAGAATATATAAAATGGGGGGTGTTGCAAGTGATTGTTAGCCTTGATAGAAACTCAGAAAGTTTGGCCTCATCAAATAGCTCTAACGAGACGCTTCCAGACCCAGTTTCCACACGGGGTAATACTACATCAAGATTGCCTCGGCGGGATCCGTATATCTCAGCAACCCTTTGGGATAGGCAATTGCTATAAGGGCAGTTGGCCCGCAGAAAACTTCTGGATTGTAGTCTTAAATAACGAAACCATTTTCTATCGTTAGTGCTTAAACTACTAGCTGTGGCCATAATTAACCAATTAACCAATTAACCAATTAACCAATTAACCAATTAACCAATTAACCAATTATATGTTATTTATTAGTTAATTAATATTCTTTTTTTCTTAATTTTTTCTTTGATCGCGAAGATAGGGGAGTTCATCTGTTGAAAGATCGATTCTATACACACGACTATCTCCAAGGCTTTGTTGGAATCCAGATTTAATTTTTCTCATAGCATAAGTTTGTTCATGAGAGGTCTTCATGCCGGCTAGGCCTTTATCTATAATAACGGTAGCAATAGTATGAGAGCCCACTTGCAGTTGGTAATTATACGATCCATTAGAGCTAAATCCTTGTAGGTCTAAGCGAACTGCACCTTCTGTAAGAATTTGACTTTTAGCTTGGCTTCTCCAAAGATTGGAGAAGTTAATTTTGTTGATAAGGATTTTAGCTTCTCGTTTATGTTTCTTAGTAATATCGACTAGTTGTTCTGTGTAACTAGAGAACCGGTTTTCACTTTGGACAAGAATAGTTCTAGTGCTATTAGTATTTTGTAATTTTCTTGCTGTTTGGAGGGCTGCTGCTTTTGTTGAAGATGTTGGTGTAGATTCTCTAGATAGACTTCTTAGTAAGGTGGGACGAATTAAGGAAGATGTTCTGGTTATAGCGGCCATTTTAACCTAAACCTCTTTATACACTTTAAAGTACTGAACTTTACTTTGATACTTTAAAGTGCGAAACTTTGATTGAGGGAGCCTGCGATTTGGTGGCTCTCTTTATTCAACATAATACATATTATCAGACGTTATAAATGTCTGAAGGCTCTACTCTTTTTCCCTCCCCCTCTACGGGATCTTTAATTAATATCGGACCCAAGCCAGGTGGGCTTGTTGACGCGTGTAATAGCGTAGACTATAGAAGTAAATAAATCCTTCTGAAACAAGGAAAGATAACGCCTGTTTAAGACATGAGAATGCCATAGATTGACGCCTTTCATCAGATATTGTCGTCATTGAGTTAGCTATTTCACTAAGTACAGCGCTATCAACATTGAAAATTGGAGATCGGATCTCTAATACATTTGCCCATGTAGCGGGACGATTTTTAAATTTCTCTTTTTTAGCTTCGTGTCTGTAGCCGAGTTCTTTTTCTAACGCTTGAATTGTGACTTTAGCTAACTGTTTAGCCATCTCTAGGGTTATAGTCTCCCCTGCATTATAGTAACGTAACTCCTCGCTCATTTTCTCTTGGATGCGTTGTCCCAGTTCTTTGAGTTGCTGTTCATTTAAATGAAACTTTGGTTTTGGGTTTTTCTTAGGATCAATATTAAGATGGCGAATTCGTTTGGCATGATTATGAAGGAAGAAAGAGAGCGCATTTAAGCTGCTTTGTTGTAGTTGATAGACTTTTTCTTTATCAAACTTAATTCCTAAGCGTTGGGCTTCTGTCTTGATAAGATCAGCATGTAATGGGAAGATTTGTACCAGCATTTCTACGGGGTCTTTCTGAGGTTCCATTGTAATGTCTTCTAAGTCTACTAGTACCAGGTGTCCCTTACCATTGATGACGGTCATAGGGATGTTATCGTATCTTACGTAACGTTTCATGCCTGGGACATGTTGAAATGGGTGGTCCATGGAACCAAATAAGTCTAAGAAAGTCATTCTAGTGCATAACTGTAAGAGCTCTTTTATTGCCTGATCAAATAATTGGGGGTTCGCTTGATAAATAGCTAAGTTTGCGTATGTCGATGGAGTAATAGGAAGACGCTCTTCGATCAAGAAAGAGTGGAAAAGTCGGGCTTTAGGGATCATAAGTTTGGATAACCCTAGTTTAGCGCATAGTTTTCTTACTCGTCTCATATTATGAAAGCGATGTTTAGCCAATTTTGTCCCAGATTGTTTCGCTATAATTTCTGACATATTTTCTGGGGCAAAAACGGGATGACTCGCCTTCCCTGCTGGAATTTTACTGACTCGGTTTGGATGATGTTCAATCACTCCACAAACGTCTTTATAACGAGGAAATAAGGAACGGCTCAAAAAGTTCTTTCTTTCTAGATATCCTCTAATATGTTTCTGTAAGCAAATAGCAGCCTGCTCTTGTTCTTGCTTCCAGTTAGGACTAGCCTTTCGCTTTTGTATATCTAATACGTGTTGGATTTGCTGTCTGAGTTTTGTTTCTAAAATAGCATGAGTTTTAGACAGTGTGTAAGCGAGGCAACCAACTAAGGCTAATAACAGAACAACAGGAGCCAGTAGAATAATAGCAATACAAGCGTATACTCGTTGATGTAAAGAGCGTTCTTGATGGGTAAAATGCATTTTAGGTGTCACATGGTATGTCTTACCCATGGCTATATGAAACAACCCTAAAGAGTGTGAACCGACACGCTCTAACCAGTCTGCTTTTGGAGTAGATGCTGTTCTTTGAAACAGAGTGTACATGCTTTTATTACTTCTACAAAAATTTTTTCGTAAAATATTTTATTATGTTTTTTAAAAAAATTCTATTAATTTTAATTTTCTATCCTCTTAGTTTTCTTTTTATTTAGATATCTTTACCTCTTTAGTTTTTTAGAAATTAAATTTGATTTAAAAATACTTTTTTATTTAGAATATTTCCTTGATTAAATTTCTTTTTGGGAATTTTCGACAGATTTTGCCTTACGAGGACTTCAATACCCTCCTACTGCCTTTTCTAGTTACCCTCTTTTAGACCTCTCTATAAGAAAAAAATTATTATATTTTTGGAGTTGCTATGCGAGTAGCTAGTCACTGTAATAGCCCTATACAGAACCCTTCTTATACTGGATCGGGCTGTTGCGTTAAATCTTTACAGATAGCGAAGAGGGTTATGCTTTTTGCATTGCCTGTTTTACTGGCCCTTGGGGTGTTTGCCGCTATGTTTTTCGCTGGCTTACCTCTTGTAGCGGCTGCTTTAGGTGGTGTCAGCGCGCTTGGATTAGGTTTATTAGTTAGTGTCGTTGTGTCTAGCTTAAATCCTTTCAGCCCTTCTAAGAATCGCTTTCGTTCGACGCCTCCACCGGCTTATTCTCCCCCTCCTATTCCTAAAGCGACTCAAGATCGATGCTACCGTAAGGGAGCTGAGAATCCTTATGCAGTTTCCACAATATGCGCAAAGGGATAAAGGTTTTGGGGTTAAGGCAACTTTGGTCCCATGTATAAAGTAAATGGAATAGTCTAGAGGTTGAGGTATGTTAAGAGTTCTTGTTTTAGAAAACACGGATCCTCTCTGTCTATTTCTAATTATAAATCGCTAATTAGTAATAATTTGATTTAAATTAGCGATAATTTTATAATTTTAATTTAATTTTTTTAGATAAAAACAAAATTCTCCACTCTCCATCGATTAAGGGATGCTTGATTCAAGTGACTCAAATATTGAGATCCCTGTACTTCTATCCCCCTCGACCTACGAAATAAAATTGTAAAAAGAACTAACAAACAATTTTTATAAAAGTTGTGTTTTGAGGTGTTTATGCAAGTATTATGCGCTGGTGCTCCTCTTTCTTCTATAGGGAGTTCTCAATCAAATTCTAGCTTAAAAAATTGTGGCAAAGCCTTTGCAAATGTTGCGAAGAAAGTAGCTCTTGTCGCGCTACCCCTCCTGATTGGAGTTGGTGTTGGTGCTGCTATGTTGTTCGCTGGCTTACCTCTTGTTATGGCTGTATCAGTCGGAGCTGGTGCTGCTGGATTAGGTTTATTAATTGTAGCTATTGTTTCTGCAATCAAAAAAGGTAAAGCTCAAGCTAGCCAACAAAGTCAAGTAGAACCACAATGTCCTGCATCTATTCCTGCTTCTCAGTTAGAGGAAGGAGCACAAAGTTCCGAATCATCTGATAATAGTTCGCCTGAGTCTGATTTAGGTTTGCGTCGACTATTTGAAGAAGATGGAAGCCTGTGTTCTGGATATTATACAGCTCAAGAAAATCTAAATCCTTATGATGTACCTTGTAAAGATCCCCATTATAAAGTGCCTAACAATAAACCATATTATGACGCGCCTAGAAAAGTTGTAAGATTTACAGGCTCTGTTTGCAGTCATGCCGCTGATTTAGCTCGTTCTCCTTGGGGACTATTAGGTAGTTTAATGAATTGGTTGTTAGGAAAAAGATAATAACTTATCGCGCTGATTATTAAATACGGAAGGCCTACTTATTAATAAGTAGGCCTTATTTTATGGAATCATTTTGTTTATCTATTTTTCAACGTATGTTGAAAAGACTTGCCTCCTAATATTCCTCAAGAGTTTCTATATTACGCAGGAATAGACGGGTTTAGGTTATTAAAAAGTTATACAACGAGGCATATATGGCATTGTCAGTCTCTAGTTATGGCTACAGTGATATTAGTAGTGTTTCTTCAAGTTCAATAGGAAACGCAAAGAATAGTTGCTGTGGGACAATTAAAAATATGTTGAAGAGAGTTGCTTTAGTTGCCCTTCCCCTTCTGATTGGGGCTGGTGTTGGTGGTATTATGTTGGCCTGTGGCTTACCTATTGCCCTGGTTGCGCCAGTTGCGATGGGTGTTGGTATTATTGGTTTGTTGGTTTTAGGAGTTATTACTGTTAAGCGTGCTAAGGCCAAAGAGTCTTTAAGAAACGAACCTCTCGTCACCTATACATGGGATTCGGAAGGAAGATTCGTTTGTGAACGCTAGTTGCTATCATGGGGCTTTTGAGTAATTTAGGTTATTAAAGAGTCATTTTTTGGAGTTATGTATGGCGCGTCCAGTCAGTATATCTGGATTTGGGAACGATAATTGTAATGCCGCTCTTGTTCCTACTTCAGGGAACGTGCAAAAGAGAGGTTGCCTTGACCGAATTCTCGGTGTGTTAGAGAAACTTGCTCTTCCTATCCTTGCGGGGATCGGCATATGCAGCATTATGTTAGTTTGTGGTTTACCTATTGCTGTATCTATATCGGTAGGGGTAGGGATTAGTCTATTGGTTTTAGGGGTACTTGCTGCTAGATGGGCTAATATTAAGACTAGAGAGTCTTTAAACAATGAGCCTTCTGTTACTTACAGGACTTAACAAGAAATGGAATGTACGTCTCCAAGTGTAAAAATCAGGGAGTGCTGACATTCTATCGTTTTTTTTGCGTTCTATAGAGCTGGCTAGTCTAGTAACTATTCAGGGCGGTTGTTTTTTAATAGCGTATCCAGAGCAAGTGTGCTTCAAGGTTTGGATAGTTTCTTAGGTCTCCGTAGTATATGAGGCCTTTGTTTTGCAAGTAATTTGTAATGTGTCTAAGAACACTTATGACTAGCTCTTTTGTATTTGGAAGGGCTGTTTTCCTCAAATCCTGGGAACCTTTTTTATTATCCTTTAAGATTTGTTCGAATTCTTGAGCTAGATTTGGGGTGATTTTAGGAAGATAAGACTTCTGAAGGAAGTCTTTATTTTTTTCAAGTTGTATGATAGGAGAGCGGCATTCAAGAGCGTGTTCTTCTGAACCTTTTAAGTCTTCATGATGCTGATGGATAACCTTCTGTAAACGTGAAAGGGTGGCTTCAATCAGTGTTTTGGATAGGTTGTGTACATCGTTTATTTCTGTTGTACATGCCCTTTTCACACTATCTTGTACAAGAATAGTTAACTCCTCTTTCTGCTCTTCAGATAACTTAAACACTGTGTCGGGGGTTTTTCTTACGGAGTCAGGTTGTTTTTCTAACCAGGCAGTGTGATTAGAAGTAATAAATTGTAAAAAGGATAAGACTTCGTTTTTCGCTGTTTGTATAGCAGTTTCTTCAAAGGCAAGATTTAGTTTACGAGCCTCTTCCATGAGTAAGTCAGCGTGTAGAGGGAAAAATTTCACCAGAGTTTCAACTGAATTGTTTTGAGGGGTCCACGCAACATCCTCTAGGTCAATAAGAGTGATTATCCCCTTGCCGTTCACAATGGCTAAAGGCAAATTGTCATAACGAGCACTGTTGGCTGGTTGTAGACCTGGGCTATGCAAAAATGGGTGGTCCTCCCCGCCAAATAGGTCTAAAAACGTCATTTTCGTGCACAAATGTAACAATTCTTTAATAGCTTGATCAAATGCTCGAGGGTTTTCTAGGTAAAGACTGACATTTTTCCATAGAGAATGTGATATCAGCATGCGTTTTTCGACTAGGAACTCCTTATACAGACGTGCTGGAGGGATATCTAAATGTGTTGCACGTAATTTTAATAAGAGGTTTCTCACTTTGCGCATGTTATGAAAACGTTCCTTTGCAAGCACTTGCCCTGATTCTCTCATAATTAGGAACGGACTTTCGTCTGGTGCGAAAATAGGATGGTCGGTCCTCCCCGCGGGTATAGTATAGAAGGCTAAGGGAGTCTCGTTTATTTTTTCACATAGATTGCGGTAGACAGGAAAGCAAGATCTGTCTAGAAAGTGTCTTCTTTCTAGAGATCCTTTTATCAATTTTTGAATGGTAATTGCAGCTTGTGTTTGCTGTGCCAGCTCCTGTCTCATACACCTGTGAGTTGTAGAAAAACGGTGGGCTAAACCTCCGATTAGGGTCAGGAGAATAGTCAGGGGTAAAAGAAAAAGGCTAATGCATAGAGCATAAATTTTCTGGCAGAGAGAAATAGGTTGTGGCGTGAATTTGAGAAAGCGAGATGGATAGGATGTTTGAACAATATAGCTATTGCCTAGTATTCTTTCGGTTAATTGTAAGGAGCAATCTCCGATTTTTTCTAATAAGTCTTGAGGGCAACACGCTGGGTGACGTTGAAAGCAGGATAGTACCATATTGTTCCTAAAAAGAAAGAAACAGAACAAAAAAAGAAGGGAGAATATAAGTTTATTTATAATAAGGCAGCAAAAAAGAATTCATAGTATAACTGTGATGTGCGTTCTTGGGATATAAAAAATATTTTAATTCTCTAAATCCTCCTTCAATAATGTCATAATTTGCTTTGAAATAGCTTTAGTTTTATAATTTCCCCTTTGTCTTCTGATTGAATTATTGTTTTTCTAGAAACCTATATTCGTCTCTCTTTCTTATCCCCTTTCCCTAGAAGATTTTTAAAAAATATTACCTGTTTTGTATGAGGTACTTGTGAAAGTAATGAATAATGGAGGGGGATTCCTCTGTGGTTTACCTTGTTTATCTAGTATCAGCTCCCCTAAAAATGCTTGTGGAGGACGTATAGCAAAGCTAGTTTATGGGATTGTGGTTGCCATCATTACTGGACTAGTTTTAGCTACTGGGATGCTCATTGCTGGAGTGGGCGCTGCTATTGCATTAGGGGCTGGCGGTGCAGTAATAGCCTTGGGGGTTGGAAGTGTGACTTTATGGAACTACTTAAAGAATAAGCAAACTTTGAAAAGTCAAAAGGCCCTTTTTATTTCAAGTCGTTCATCTTCTTCTCCATCCCCTTCTAAAGCTGACCCACGATGTTATGATGAACAGTTAGGCTGTTACTACTATGTTGATCAGAACGGAAACAGGGTGGCTATTGATTTATTGGAATGTAGGATGGGGTCTGAGGCTTTCAAACAGTGGGAAAAGGAAGTGGCCAAAAGGAACGTGAAATGCGAACTCGAGTGTATGATAAGAGGTTGCTAAGCTAATGCTGCAATATCTGTGCCTATATTTGATTAAGGGCTATTCCATGCTTGGGATTTACATGCTATTAAGCTAATAGAGAAAGGATAAGGTCGTTTCTTTTTTGTATTCTTGAGTGATGAAACCTCCCTTTTTTAGTTGTATTTATGGGGAGGTAATCATTTACTTCGAAATAGTTTTCATCCTATAATCGTCAGTTTTCTTATTCAGATCTATCTTTCTACCGACTCTGACCTCCTTATTTTCGCTCTTTCTGCTTTAAAGATCTGTCCGCAATAAATTAAATAGTTTTTCAAAAGGTTTTTATGAAAATAGCGATTAGCGAAAATCTTCCTTCTTTTTGTTCTTCCATTCCTAATTGCCCAAGTAACTTCCATAAAGAACAAGTGGCTAAGTTAGTGCATGGGGTGGTATTTGCTGCTCTTATCGGATTAGCTTGCGTCCTTGGCTCATTGGTCATTGGCGTCTCCTCTGCTACTGCAGTTGCTGTTGGTGGAAGTGCTATGATAACAGGGGTTGTGATATTGGCTCTATGGTTTGGCCTAAGGCGTGCAGTTATAAAAGACTTGGAAGGAATTTCCTCCGTTCAAATTGAATCTAGCGAAAAAAGTATGGAAAGTCCCGTTAAAGACGTGCGTCTTTCCTCTTCAGAATCCTCTTACTATACTGCAAGTGAACATGAAGAACAGTTTTTTAGCTACCTTTCTTCAAGTGGCGACTCATTTTCAATAGCTGATCAGCAGGAAAAGCCTTCTAAGGAAGAGGAAACTCTTCCTCAGTCCGTACCGTCCTGTCGGAGGTCGGGAAATCGTTACTATTATGAAATTACTTCAGATGGCGTGATAAAACCCGTTTGCGTCCCAATATATATGGGTGAGGCTGCTTTTAGAGCGTGGGTGGCTACTTTACGAAGTAATGGGTATTCGGTATTGCCTCAATAGAACGCGTTTCTGGCTTACACTAAGGTGTAAGCTAGCCTAATTGAAATCACTTTGTTCCAGAAAGAAAAATAGAGGGGATTAAAAAAATTTACTAATCATTTGTTTTTAACTCCCTAGTCATATACATTCCTTCCCGCGTAGGGAAGATAGGCTTCTTGTACAATATTAGCGAGAGCGTAGAGGCTATTATGGGTATACCTTTCTGTACGAGCCCTATTTGGGCTCCCAAAGTGATGAATCCGATGAATAAGATCGAAAGCGAGACTGTGAGATTGGTGGCTCTTGCTGCCGGTTCTGTTTTCCTGAGTTCTCTAGCCTGTGGTTTAGCTATCTTCACAGGACTGCCTCTCATCCCCTGTTTGAGTTTGGGTGTTTTCGGTTTAATCATGATGGTTATTTGTTGTCTTGCAGTGGTTAAGATCTATCAGGACAGTAAGTGGGCTATAAAAAGTTCACAAGGAAGAGAGATGATAGAAGTTGATGCGGGCAGTATGTCATCGTTGTTAGACAGTAATGCTTTCATGCCGCTATTCCTTCCTTCAGATATGAATATCACCGCAATGCAACGAGCTCTACTAAATGATTGGGTTCCTGATTGTGCGATATCAGTCCCTATTTTAGAAGACCAATCTCCTGAATGGTATGATCGACATGCCCATTCCTGTCCTTTTCAATGATTTCACTCCTAATAAGCAAAGTTAGCTGAGTCCCATCTCTTTTCCCTAGATGCTTATAATTTAAAGGATGAGAAGGGACATCTATATATCTACTCTCTTAATTAAGAGGTTTTAACAAATTTTTTATGGTAAAAGAGAGGGTGTTGAATTATTTTTTTATGGAAAATTGACCAGAATGAATTACAAGTTTACAATCAGTGCACTATAAATCTTTCTATTTTTGAATTTCTTTCTACGATTTAAAGGGTAGTCCCCTTTCTCTTTCTATCTATTCTTTCTCTGAAGATTTTTTTAATAAATTAAATTTTTATTAAGTATTTCTGAGGAAATTATGAAAATAACATCTTTAGGGTTAGAAAATTGGACTCATTTAGTGTCTAACCACCCAACCCAGTCATCTCGTGCACAACAAGTGGCAAAAACAGTGAGTTTGGTAGCCCTTGCTATTATACTTGGCGCATTAATGAGTCTTGGTTTATTTGCTCTTGGATGTCCTCTTGCTGCAGCCATTCCTCTTGGAATTGGAATATGTATTACTGGGATAGGGTTAGTAGCTTTGGCTGCTTTTGCCGCCAAAAAACTGAAAGCCAAACGAGGGGAACCTGCTATTCGGATGAAGAGTTTTTCCTCTAAGTCGTCGAGTTCCGGTGTTAGTTCTTCTTCCGAAGACAGCTCTTTTGCTTCATGTTGCCCTGATAGCCATGAGAGTTTTACAACGTGTTCTAGTAGGGGCAATAGAGGCGACTGTGTGGACGGAATAAGAAATCGAGTCGGCTCTGTGTCAGAAGATAGAGCGAACGCCTATATAAAGGAAGTGTGTGCTATGTATGGTCTCCAGTACCGTCCCCCTCTCTGTAACTAATCTTTGAACAGAAACTTTTGTTAATAATAGACACCCTACGCTTTATTTATATAGGGTGTGCTATTTCTGCTTACCTATCCAAACTATTTCAAAATCTATATTTTGATCCGAATGGATGAGGAAATGGCACTCGGTGGTGTCCTTAGTATCCTTTTCCATCTATAGGGATTATTCTGTTTGGAATGAGGTTTCTTTTTTTTACAGAACTGAGAATCCTCATTAAGCCCCTGGGTTTCAATGCTAGTTTAGCCTATCCTTGTGAGGTTTGAAGAGCATCTAGCGTAGCTATTAGGATAGATTTCTCTCTTAATTCTTGAGATAAAATGGGTTGATTAAAGTTATATTAACTATTCTCTTTCTATATCTGACCATATTATTTTGCTCGTAATTAATAATGGGTTTATAATTAGCAGCTTATAAATTTGCTATTTTTCGACTTCTCTTTCTCTACTGCTTTTGGGCATAATCCCTTTTCCTATTCCCCCACCGATTTCTTCCCATAGATGTTTGTTAAGAAATTAATAGGATTAATTTTTATAACACTGTGTTTTTGAGGGATTTGTGGAAATCATACCTTTAAATAGCGGGTGTTCATCTCATTTAATACCCGAATCTCCTAATCATAGGTCTCATGTAAAACAAGTGGCAAAAATAACATGTTGGGTTGCTCTTGCTATTGTACTTGGCGCATTAACGTGTTTTGGTTTATTTGCTCTTGGGTGTCCTCTTGTTGCAGCTATTCCTCTTGGAGGATGTGTTGCTGGAGTAGGTCTAATAGTTTTGTTAATTTTTTCCCTAAAAAAACTGAAATCGCAACACCCCAAGCCTGACGCAATAATCTCTTGTGGTAATTCCGACTTAGAGAAAGGACGCTTCCTTTGCCCGTCCATACCTTTAGCATCTATACATGAGTCGGAAGAGTCCGGTAAACGTAGTGATCTTGACCATTCTTTCAATCCTTATTGTTATTGTGGTTCTGCTATGAGTTGGAGAGAGCGCTGCTGCGAAATACAATCGAGACAGTCAACTTCTAGTAATAGTTCTTCTGAGGTATTTATTTCGTGTGAAGAAACATTCGCTACATGTTCTGAAGCGATTGCCTCAGCCTGTAGTTGTAGTAGTGAGTGCAGTTTTGCTACGGCTAGTGATACATTTACTACGGCAGATGGATTGCCAATGTGCGATTATGTAGATAGTCTATTATCATCTCAATTGCTAAGCTTAGACTGGGATGATGAGTTTATTAGAAGCGACGTCGGTCTTTACTGTAGTTTAGAACAACTTCAGTCACAGTGTTTCGGTGTTTCCCGATCATGCAGTCGACTTGCGACTATTTGCGAGGAAAGTGCTGAGTTGTTGGAGGACTGCCTAGATGGTGGGGCCTCTGAATCCTCTCTAATGGCTAAGAGATGTTCAGCAGGACTTCAGGATTATTACTGTTTATGCCCGGTGACAGCCAGCAGTATAGCTAGCAGTAGGATGGGGTCACGTGCCTCTAGTCGTCTTTCCCGTCGTTCCACGCGCCGCTAGATAAAAGGGACAGAATCTGTTTATAATTTCCTTTTAGAGAATTTTTGCATACAATGCCCACTTGATATCGATTCTTCTCCAGTCGCGCTCTTTCTGTAAAATTGAGTATATAAATCATTCATGCTTGCAATAAGAACTCTAGCCACCTCTATAGTGCGTACCCTATGCCTTATTTGTTTGGTGTGTGCTGTTCCATCCTGTACTTCTGCGCCTCAGAGGGGGTCTGATAGCTTACGCATTGCTATGAACCACGATCCTCTTTCTTTAGATCCTAGAAACGTTTGTCTAAGCAAGGATATCTCTATAGTCCAGGCATTATATGAGGGGTTAGTAAGAGAAAAGGATGGTGAACTCCAATTATCCTTGGCTGAGCGTTATACCCTTTCCGAGGATGGGTGTACCTATACCTTTTATTTGAAGCCTACGTTGTGGAATAACAATGATGTTCTGACCGCTTATGATTTCGAGCATTCTGTAAAACAAATTTATCAAGGTAATATACAAAGTACTTCCTTAGATCTCTTATCCTGTATTAAAAACTCCAATGCTGTTTTACACCATCAAAAGCCATTAGATGCGTTAGGTATTAAGGCTTTAAACACTCTTACCCTGGAAATTACTTTAGAGTCTCCTATTACATATTTTTTAGAATTAGTAGCTCGTCCTATCTTTTACCCTGTTCATCAAAGCCGACGCGAGGCTGGTTCTCAAGTGGCGATTACAAGCTATATTTCTAATGGCCCATTCTCTGTAAAAGAGTTTTCTCCACAATCGCATTTAGTGCTTACGAAAAACCCCCTTTATTACGATCAACAGTCCGTGCATTTAAAGGAGATTGTTTTTCAGATTGTACCAGATGAGCATACAGCCATTCAGTTATTACAGAAAAATCAGGTCGATTGGGTGGGAGCTCCTTGGGTGTCGTCTTTACCAATAGAAATGATGAATATGGTTCCTTCAGATCGGATATTTTCCTATCCAGTTCTAGGAACTGCCGTTCTTATGTATAATCTTGAACGTTTTCCTTTAAATAACAGCTGTCTGCGTAAGGCTATTGCTTATGCTATAGATAAAGATGCTATTTTGAAATTTGTCCCCTGTGGAGAGACAGCTTATACTTTTGTTCATCCGCTTTTATCAGAAATGGAACATATCAAAAAGCTAAGCAAGGAAGAGAGGGAACAGCTAGCGCGGTATTATTTGCAGAAAACAAGGGAACAGCTCTCTCAGAAAGATCTAGAAGAACTCGTTATTATCCATCCGTTAGGGTCATCGAACCTATATATGGTGGTACAGGAAATTCAACAGCAGATTAAAACAGTATTGGACTTTACAATCGGTATTCAGGGAATGGAATACCATTGTTTTATGGATAAAAGGAATCGAGGGGATTTCTTTTTAGCTACTGGGAAATGGATTGCTGAATATCAGCACCCTGTATCTTTTTTAAAAATGTTTGATAAAAACAATGGTGGGGCGACAAGATGGCACAATGAGGAATATCATCGCTTGATATCCAAAATTATTCTATGTAATGAGAAAAAGGCCCTCTGTTTGGCAGAAAAAATTCTCGACCAAGAGTGTCCAATCGTGCCTTTGTATCATTTTGCTTATACGTACGCTATTAACCCTAGAATAAAAAACGTCTGTCCTTCTTTATTGGGATATGTAGATTTAAAGGAAGCTTATGTCGCGTATAATGAATAGTCTGTGCAACAATAAATTGTATTTTGTTTGCGGGCTCGTCTTGGATGGCAGTTTATAGTAAATCCTTTTTTTCTCGTATCCGCCGATATGGCTCAGGTAATCCTTTGTTGATTACCGGGGTTATTCTGCTTATTTCCTTGGTATCAGGAGCTTTGATTCTTCCTTATTTGTATCCTCATTACGAGAAGACCTCCTTGGAGAATATCTTACAAAGCCCTAGTTGTCAGTTTCCCTTTGGAACAGATTCATTGGGTCGCTGTATGATGGCAAGAACGTTAATGGGAATTCGCCTTTCCCTGCTCATAGCAGTAACGGCTTCTATAATTGATGTATTGCTGGGAGTTTTCTGGGCAACACTCGCTTTGTTCCTGGGTAAGAAATGTGCATTCTTCATGATGAGGATGACAGATATTCTCTTTTCAATTCCTAGGATCCCCATTATTATTCTCTTACTTGTTGTATTCCATCATGGTGTGTTGCCATTGATTTTTGCCATGATTCTAACTGGATGGATTCCCATATCGAGAATTGTATATGGTCAATTCCTATTATTAGAGAATAAAGGGTTCGTGCTCTCAGCTAAGTCTATGGAAGCCTCTTCCTGGCATATCCTACGCTGGCATCTTTTACCAAATACGTTTGCTCCGATTATCTCCACACTGATTTTCACTATCCCCAATGCGATTTATACTGAAGCATTTATTAGTTTCCTAGGGTTGGGCATCCAACCCCCACAGGCCAGCTTAGGGACTCTTGTAAGGGAAGGGATTAGTGCTATGGACTACTATCCTTGGCTATTCTTTATCCCCTCTTTTTTCATGATTGCTTTGTCTGTCAGTTTTAATTTAATTGGGGAGGGGGTGAAGACTTTCTTGACCAAGGAGACAATGCATGCCTGATACACTACTGAGAATTCAGGATTTGACAGTCGCAGCAACATCTTCGGAACGGCTGTTATTAGATCGTTTCACATTAAGTATTAAGCAGAAGCAAAGCATGGCTCTTGTAGGGGAAAATGGGTCTGGCAAGACAACCTTAACTAAGGCAATTTTAAATCTGCTTCCTGATACGTGCCGTGTTGTAGGGGGGAATATTTTTCTAGAGAATCAGGATATTTACTGTCTTTCTAAAAAAGAGTCTCAGAAAGTGCGTGGTGGGAAAATAGCTACGATTTTTCAAAATGCATTAAATTCCCTAACCCCTTTTATGCGTATAGGGACACAAATTATCGATTCCCTAAGACAGCATCAGACTATGTCCAAAGCTGAAGCTAAAGAAAAAGCAATACAACTCCTGAGAAGTGTGCATTTTTCTGACCCGGAAAAACTCCTCTCTCGATATCCTTTTGAATTAAGTGGCGGTATGCGTCAGAGGGTTGTGATTGCGATCGCGCTAGCTAGCTCTCCTAAGTTGATTCTTGCAGATGAGCCGACAACAGCTTTAGATTCTATCTCCCAATCTCAAGTGTTAAAAATATTGAAGCAAGTACACCAAACGAATGACACGGCATTGCTCTTAGTTACACATAATTTAGCCTTAGTAGCTGAACTGTGTGAACATGTTGCTATTATTAAAAATGGTGTTTTGGTTGAGGCTGGAAGTGTAGAACAGGTGTTCTCCTCCCCCAAACATGCCTATACGAAACAGTTGTTAGACAGTGTATCTAAAATCCCCTTAGATGCGTTTTCGTCTACTATCGTGAATTCTCTATTTTAACGAGTTGACTGATTATGTCTGAGTTGTTGTGTATTGAGAATGTATCTGTCACCATTAGAAAGCAAAAAATCTTAGACAATGTAAGTCTACGTGTGCAGCAGGGGGAATGTTTAGCTTTAGTTGGAACGAGTGGATCAGGGAAGTCCTCTTTAGCTTTAACGATCCTGGGACTTATGAAACCAGATAAAGGAACCATCTCTTTGCATGTAGATAGGAACTTGCCAAAGGCAAAGATTACTCAAGTTGTTTGGCAGGATGTCTATTCTAGTTTAAATCCCACGATGACTACTAGAGCTATTATTGCTGAGCCATTGCGCATTTTGAAGAATCACTCTGCAGCTAGCCAGAATAGAGAAATCCGTCGTGTATTGGGTTTAGTTAATTTACCAGAGAGTATTTTAGAGAAATACCCTAACCAGCTGTCTGGTGGGCAGAGACAACGAGTGGCAATTGCAAAGGCATTAATTTGCGAGCCGATTTTACTTATCTTTGATGAACCACTAGCCTCTTTAGATACAGTCAACCAAACAGTGATTTTAGAGTTGTTTCATACGCTGAAGGAACAGTGCAAGAATACTTTGATTTTCATTACACATGATATGCCGGCTGCGTATTATCTAGCTGATTCTATAGCGGTTATGGATAAGGGTAGCATTGTGGAATATGCATCAAAACGAGATATTTTTTATTCCCCTCGCCATGAAAAAACCTGCGAGTTATTACAGGCAATTCCCTCTTTTTCTTTGCACAGTGCTGATAACGAACGAGAAGTTATCTCGCAACGATAACAGGGTTTTCTATTTCCTTTCTTTTCTTTTTAGATTTTTACGATTAAAATCGCGGCGTAGTGTTTTTTTTCTTTATTGAAGGTCTTTAATCTTTAGATCGGTATTGACTTTATCCAAAGGAAAAAAGATAACGAGCCCATAAGGGCTGATTAACCAGCCCTGATATAGTGTACGATTTTAACAACTCTTTTAACGACCGATAACGGAGCAGTATAAACTATGGATATACCTCATATTTTGGAAGACCTTGCCTATGATGAGGGAATTCTTCCTAGAGAGGCTATAGAAGCTGCTATTGTCAAGCATAAGCAAATCACTCCCTATCTTCTGCAAATCTTAGAAGACGCTATTGAGCGTGTACCGGAATTGATTAATGACGGCTGTTATCAAGGACATGTGTACGCTATGTATTTGTTAGCTCAATTTCGAGAGACGCGTGCGCTACCTCTCGTTATTCGGTTATTTCTTTTTACTGATGATACTCCTTATGCTATTGCTGGAGATGTTCTTACTGAAGATTTATCAAGGATCTTCGCTAGCGTCTGTGATGATGAAGCCTTAATCAAAGAGTTAATAGAAACCCCTAAGATTAATCCTTACGTCAAAGCTGCCGCAATTTCCTGTTTGGTGATTCTAGTAGGGATTGGAAAACTTTCTCGAGATGAAACCATTCGTTATTTTGGAGAATTACTAAATTATAGATTAGAGAAAGAGCCCTCTTTTGCGTGGGACTGTTTAATCGCTTCAGCATGCTCACTCTATCCTGGAGAGATATTTTATCCTATTAGTAAAGCTTTTAAAGCTGGATTGATAGATAATTCTTTTATCAGTCTAGAAGATGTTGAAAATGTGATTGCTGAGGAAAGTGTCGATTCTTGTTTACAGCAGCTCGCAGCTTCTACGGAGTTAATTAACGATACGTTAGAAGAGATGGAGAAATGGCTGGGAGAGTTTTCCTTAGATTCCTAAAATCTAGTCTATTCCTATTAATTGTAACATAAGGACTGTGCTTTACGTGCTACAAAAACGTTCTGTTGTATTTGCTTTTTTAGTTTGTTGCCTATGTGGATTATGGTTTTGTCCACATTCCTCTAATGTAAGTCCTCAAGCCTGGCATCTCTTTTCTGTATTTGCAACTACAATTTTAGGGATCATTCTGCAACCTATTCCTATGGGGGCAATGGCTATTTTAGGTATTTCTCTTCTTCTGGGATCTGGCTCGATTTCTATAGAACAGGGATTATCTGGTTTTCATAATCCTATCGCCTGGCTTGTTTTCCTTTCTTTTTCTATTGCTAAGGGCATTATTAAAACGGGATTAGGAGAGCGAATTGGCTATTTCTTTGTAAGCATATTAGGAAAAAGTCCTCTTGGGTTAAGTTATGGTATTGTCATCACAGATTTTTTCCTTTCACCAGCTATTCCTAGTGTAACAGCAAGAACAGGAGGGGTGTTATACCCTATTGTTATGGGCCTCTCTGATGCCTTTGGTAGCTCTCCGGAAAAAGGTACAGCTCAGGTTATTGGATCTTTCCTAGTGAAAGTGGCTTATCAGAGCTCTGTAATTACCAGCGCTATGTTCCTAACGGCTATGGCTGGGAACCCATTGATTGCTGCTTTAGCTGGGGACATGGGCGTGCGTTTATCTTGGTCTCTATGGGCGAAAGCAGCCATAGTCCCAGGGTTATTGAGTTTGGCTTTCATGCCTATTATTTTATACAAGCTATACCCACCCACACTAGCATCGAGCGAACAGGCTGTTAGCATTGCTAAGAGAAAATTAAAAGAAAAAGGAACCTTGAATAGAGACGAGGTCATTATCTTAGCTGTCTTTTTCTTGCTTGTTTTTCTCTGGACCTTTGGGGATTTATTACATATTTCTGCTACAACTGCTGCTTTTATTGGTCTATCTTGCCTTGTTGTTACCAACATCTTAGATTGGCATAAGGATGTATTAGCTAATACGACAGCTTGGGAGACCTTTATCTGGTTCGGGGCCTTAATTATGATGGCCTCTTTGCTAAATCAGTTAGGTTTTATTCCTTTTGTGGGGACGTCTGCGGCAGAAGCCGTGTCAGGGTTATCTTGGAAAATAGGCTTTCCTATTCTGTTTATTATTTACTTTTACTCACATTATCTTTTTGCCAGCAATACAGCTCATATAGGTGCTATGCTACCTGTATTTCTTACAGTCGCTATTTCACTTGGTGTCAACCCGCTCTTTGCTGTTCTAGCATTTGCTTTTTCTAGTAATTTGTTCGGTGGTCTTACTCATTATGGATCTGGCCCAGCTCCTTTGTATTTTGGTGCCCAATACGTTTCGATAAAAGAATGGTGGGTATCAGGATTTGTACTCAGCCTTGTTAATATCGGAATTTGGATTGGTTTAGGTAGTCTATGGTGGATGTTATTGAAATTGATTTAATAGCTATGCAATAGCCTATAGGTTGCAAAGAGGAGTAAGGTATCATGAGTATAGATAGTGGAAAAAATACAGAACAAGCCCCAGATAAACACCTCCCTCCTCTAACTAGAGAGTTACAAAAAGCATCAGCATTAATTCCTACAGAAGACACACGTTATGCCTCGGAGGATAATGACGAAATTGCTTCTTTATTCCCGCATACATATGCCTCTCCTTATTTGAAATTTGTTCATAAAGATGTGCAACCAACCTCACCTTTACGAGTAGGGGTAATGTTTTCAGGCGGTCCAGCTCCAGGTGGGCATAATGTTGTGTTAGGGTTATTACATGGTCTGAAGCACCTACATCCTGAGAGTCAGTTGTTTGGGTTTTTAGATAGCGGAAAGGGGCTTATCAATGGTGAACATATAGAAATCACCGATGAGTTTATGTTGGATTTCACCAATTCTGGAGGCTTTCATTGTATTGGGACAGGTAGGACAAAGTTCTTAGAAGGAGAAAACAAACAAAAGTGCTTAGAAACTGTTAAACAACTACAGTTAGATGGCTTGGTAATTATAGGTGGTGATGGATCTAATACAGCAACTGCGTTATTTGCTGAGTATTTCGCCAGCCAAAATATACCTGTTAGTGTTGTCGGGATTCCTAAAACAATAGATGGGGATTTGCAACACTTATTCCTAGACATTACTTTTGGGTTTGATTCTGCTACGAAGTTCTACTCGTCTATTATCAGTAATATTTCTCGTGACGCCTTATCATGTAAAGCACACTACCATTTCATTAAACTAATGGGTAGATCAGCTTCCCACGTTGCTTTAGAATGCGCTTTACAAACACATCCAAATATTACTTTAATCGGTGAAGAAATTGCAGCTGAGCATACTTCGCTTAAATCTATGATAGATCAGATTTGCTCCATTATTGCAGATCGAGCTTCCATGGGTAAGTATCATGGGATTGTTCTCATTCCAGAAGGGATTATCGAGTTTATTCCAGAGGTAAATGACCTAGTGCGGGAGATAGAACAGATTCCTGAAGGGCAGGATAAGCTTACTTCTCTATCGCAATCATCCCGTGATTTGCTCAGTAGTTTCCCTGACTCTATCGTGCAGCAGTTATTATATGATCGGGACGGATCTGGTAATGTGTATGTATCCAAAATTCACGTTGAAAAACTCCTTATTTATCTAGTGAAAAACCATTTAGAGCAGCATTACAAAAATGTCCCTTTTAACGCCGTATCCCATTTTTTAGGTTATGAGGGTAGATGTGGAACCCCAACCAGATTTGATAATATATACAGTTATAACCTAGGTTATGGGGCTAGTGTGTTAGTGCATAATCGATGCAACGGCTACCTCACTGCTTTAGAAGGGTTAATGAATATCGTAGAAAAATGGCGTCTACGAGCCATCCCCATAGTTAAAATGTTTACTACAAAGAAAAAACATGATGGAACTCTGCATCCATTAATTAAAAAGAGCCTGATGGATATAGATAGCCCTGCTTTTAAAAAGTTTAAGCTGTATCGCAAGGTCTGGGCTTTGGAAGATTCCTATCGTTTTGTGGGACCTCAGCAGATGTATGTTTCCTCAGAGGAATATTCTGATAACTTCCCTCCCCTTATCCTTTTTTTAAATCACCATAATGAGTGGGAGAATCGTTGTTCTCTTTGTCTAGAAATTCCAGATCAAACCTATTAATGCACTAAATCATTTGTATTAAATTCGTTCCTCGTGATCTAATCAAATTCTGATGGCTGCTGTGTCAGTGGGTAGTCTTTAAGGAAGTTATGTATCGCTAAAACAAGGAGCTCCTGTAATGAAAAAATTGTTTACGCTAGTTTCTTGTGGTGTCTTGTCGGTTTCTGCCTTGAGTTTAACCGGCTGTTCTTCTGTGGCTTCTGGAAGCTATCATTCTAAGCTTTACTCCTCTGGAGGCAAGGCTAAGGGTGTGGTTGCTATGCTTCCTGTGTTTTACCGATCGGAGAGAAGCTCAGAGGTAGTGCCTTGGAATCTTTCTTCAGAGTTCACGACAGAAATAGGCAAGCGTTTTAAAGCTTCGGGTAAGGTGTTACTTATTAAACATGAAGCTTCACCCCAGACAATTGCGCAATTTTACTCTCCCTTAGCTAATTCTATTTCGCCAAATGTAGCTGTACAGTTTCTTCCTGCAGAGTTTGTTGTTGCTGCAGAGCTATTGGATCAACGTTCAACGAATGAAACTCTCACAGCCTCTGTGCGAGTCAGGGTATTTGATATCCGACACAAGAAAGTATCCATGATTTATCAAGAGATCATTGATGCAAGTCAACCTGTTGTAACAACTTCTAGTGATTATCAACGATGTGATTGGCGTTCTAAACATTTTGCTGATACCCCTATGGGATTGATGCACCAGCGTTTGTTTAGAGAGATTGTAGCTAGAGTAGAAGGCTACGTATGTGCGAATTACTCTTAACCGTCAACTAAGGGATCTCCGTTTACGCTTTATTAGATAATTGTTATAGTCCGCTTATAGTGATGAGTGGGCTGTGATATGTCTTGGTTCGTTTTACTACTTTTTTTATTAGCAGCTGCGCTGGTCTCTAGGAATTTTTTCTTCTTTCCCCCTTCATCCTCTTCTGAGGTAACTTCTTTAACACGCCCTTATGTAATTGGAAGTATTGTTTTGTTCTTAGTGGCAGGGTTGGTTCCTTTCTTCCCTTGGCCGGACACTATCTCTTCTGTGACAATACATGGGATATTTTTATTTACAGCGTTTTCTACCTATCTCCTGATACTTCCTCTTTCTGTAACCAGAACGGTTTTATTATCAGGTAATGCATCAACAGGATCCTTATGGCATGCGATGATTTCTGGTGTTCGCATGTGGATTATTGTCATGCCTGTAACACAGATAGTAGGTATTGCCCTGAAATATATACTATTGATGTTTTTACCTTCTGATCAATTACCAGAACAGTCCGTCACAGAAGAAATCGAAACATCTGTTTTCTTAGCAAAAGATATGGGAGTTATTCTCAGCGTTGGCTTTTTTATTCCCTTTGTTGAAGAGATTTTCTTTCGAGGATTTTTACAGACCTTCCTAAAAGGCAAACTGGGACAAGGAAAGGCAATTATCTATACATCAGTGATTTTTGCCTTAGTGCACGTTGAACCGTCTTTGGGAAGCCTCATATTTGTTCCAGTCTTGTATATATTATCTTTATGCGCTGGATTTATTTTTGAAAAGGAACGATCAATTCTAGCGCCTGCAGTGATGCATTCGTGCTTTAACCTAATTCCGCTTATTGTAATGGGGTATTCTAGAGGATAAGAAATGCAAGCCAGAGAGAATCTCTTAAGCTAAGAACAACCCTCTTAGGGCTGCTATTTTCCAATCCTGACCCGGTTCGAAGGCGTTCCTTCTTAAAGGTCCCTGACTTGCGCCTCCTTTGATATCACAAGAGTGAATTTTCTACCAGCTTTTCACCTTCTAGCCTCCCTTAGGGTTCCTCATGATTAGTTGATAGTGAAGACCTAATTTTGCTACCACCCACTCAACCCCCTTTTTAACCCAAGCCTTTTATTATTAAGGATTTTTTACAGAATATAATATCCAGTTGCCCCTCTTAATTTATGACTGCTTATAGAGATAAACTTAATAAAATTGAGGGGGGGGGGGCGATTTATTTGCAGATAATCAAAAAGACTGAATTATAGTTCAAAACTAAAACTATATTTAAAATTAATAAATCCAATTTTAAATAAGAGTGTAATTATGTCTATTCCTGTAAATGGTGCTAGTAGTGTAACTCCCACTACAACTCAGCAGCCCTCTCAAGGAAACCATGATACAACAGACGGAAAAGTACAATTAGCTGCTAGAGTTCTAGTAGTTAACATGCAATTTATTCCCAGTAACGGAAACCCATCAATAGATCTTGGTAATACCCCAATATGCCAACAGTTACAACAAGTACTAAGCGGATATAAATCTCATTGATATACTCCACCCTAAAGGGAGGGTTTTTGGACACTTTAAAACTGCTATGCCGCCTTATGGCGGTGTGCAGTCCGACACCACACTCCAATTTGGCAAGACCCTAATCCTACATTAGCAATTTGGCAGCTCTTGTTGTTTTTCCTGCTCTTTTGCTTGTTTCCAAACAGCAATGGCTTCTTCTAATGTTACCTTGCGTGAAGGGTCAAAAAGATGGGGTGAACGACGACGTAGTTTGTTGATCGCCTCTTGTATTATCTCATGAAAAGACGTGATCCCATCCCGTTCTAGTAGCAAACATAAGGTTAGGGATAATACAAAAACATCCCCTGCTTCTGAGGCAATATCATAAGCAGACTTGTTCTCTTGAAGAGCTTCTATGCACTCTTCTTGTTCTTTAGCGAGATACTCTAAAATCAAAGCAGGTGTTTGTTGATCTGCCCATGGACAAATATTGTCTAAGCACATAGAACGTATGGTGTTAACAAGGTGCGATAACGGTGTTTGCATAATCAAAACGGCTCTAAATTACGGATTGTTCTTATCTAGAAAAAGTATCACAATAACGCTAGTAAGACTTTTGAACAATAGACCTTCGCATTTAATATGAGAACAAAAAAACATCTCCTAATAACCAAATTGTCTTCTTTACTATCCTTAATTAATTTAAAACATGCTTTATTTTCGCTCTTCTTTCTTGCTTCAGTGACTTTATTTATTCTCTCAGACGTGAAAGGGTTATTAGCAACGCGGACTATTTGTGTATTAGCAATAGGTTCTATTGCCTTTTTCTTTGCTCGGTCTTTAGGAATTGTTTGTAATCAGGTGATCGATAGATTTATAGACGCTAAAAACCCGAGAACATCTAAGAGAATATTACCGCAGAAACAATTGTCCGTGAACTTTGCTAAGCTGTGTAGTTGGTTATCCGGTGGGATATTCTTATTACTATGTGCATGGCTGAATGTGAATAGTGTGATTTTAGGGGCAATTTCTATAGCGGTTATGCTTGTTTATCCTTATACGAAGCGCTTTACTTATTTAAGTCACTGGATTTTAGGTGGTGTGTATTATTTAGCATCATTACTTGTATTTTGTTCTTTATCTCCCGAAACCTTTTCTCAATACTTTCTTGTTGCCTCCCTATGGGGATGTATGGGCGGGTTTATAATTGCCGCTAACGATATTATTTATGCTTTGCAGGATATGGACTTCGATAGAAAAGCGCACCTGTACAGTATTCCTAAGTTCTTAGGAAAAGAAAAGTCTATTTTTGTAGCAGCTATCTCCTTATTAATTGGATTCATTGCTTACTTAGGAATTGGATGTTATATAACTGCTAGTAAAGTCTTTTACTTGTTAAGTGTGATTCCAGGATGTGCGATCTTGTATACTTTGAATCAATATCGGAAATTATTGCACGATCGTAGAATGGACTATCATAACTGTTTCTTTATAGGGAACATCTTCTTAGTTTCATCCTTTTTCTTGAGTATGGTGCTTTTTTTCTTACACAATATTGTCCATGCTTAATTATTCCCTTTTTTGAAAGTCATTAGATAGTAAACTACCCACGCACTCAAGATGTGTGGGTTTCTAAAGAATTTATGAAAAAACGTTATGTTATAGGTATTTCAGGAGCTTCTGGCAGCATCCTTGCTGTTAAACTGATTCGTGAAATTGCTGGCTCGGGTCATTCTGTAGACGTCGTTATCTCATCAGCTGGAGCAAAAACTCTCTATCATGAAGTGGGGACAGCCTCTGTGCTTTCTCTTCTTCCGGATCGTTTGCGGTCTGCGGTACACATCCATGGAATTAGAAGTATTGAAAGTCCATTAGCCTCAGGATCTCAAAAAATAGATGCAACGATTATTATCCCATGCAGCATGTCAACGATAGCAGCGCTATCTATTGGATTAGGAGATAATTTATTACGACGAGCTGCAGATGTAGCTTTAAAAGAAAAGAGGCCTTTAATTCTAGTCCCTAGAGAAACTCCTCTACATTCTATTCATTTGGAAAACTTATTACGTTTATCTCAGGCTGGAGCAACGATTTTACCTCCTATGCCTATGTGGTACTTAAAACCGCAAACGGCAGATGACATAGAAAACGCTTTGGTAGGTAAGATTCTTTCAATGCTGGATATTCCGAGTGTTCTTTCCAAAAAATGGGAGGGATGGCCTTATTTGGAAAAAGAAAAGGAGTGATTGAAATCACTCCCTTTTTAACTGAGAAGTAGTTTAATGAGATTTTCTACCGTTAATGACTTCGTGCAGGTTTTCCACCGCGATAAATGCATCTGGGTCTTCTCTGTGTACAATCTCTTTTAACTGAGAGAGCTGTAACCGCTCAACTACAATGTATAAGAGATTTCTAGGTTCTCCAGAGTATCCTCCTTCAGCATGCAGATATGTTAATCCTACGCCTAAATTATCCATCAAAAGATGACCTAATTTTCTTGGATACGCAGTAATGATCGTCACAGACTTGGTGTCATCCAATCCTAAAATCACCATATCCATGATTTTTGATGCTACAGCATACGTTAAAAATGACACAAAAGCTGTGTGCCAATTTTTGTATACGATCCCTGCTAAGGAGAAAATGAAAAAGTTCACGAACAGCACGACTTGGCCAACAGTGAAACCTTTTTTCTTATTAATGATGATACCTAAAATCTCTGTACCATCCGTTGATCCCCCGTGGCGAATAATTAATCCACAACCAACTCCAATAATTGCTCCACCTAAAACAACAGTCTCCATTTCAGAACCTCTAAACTGAAAGACTGTGGGGTCAATCCCAAACCAAGCAGGGAGTTCATCAATTAACCATAAGGCACAAGAAAAGATGATAACCGCAGTAATCATCTGAATAACAAAGTACTTACCGATCTGCCTATAAGCTAAAACAACAAAAGGGAAATTGAGTAAGATAAGACAGAAAGATAGATATTTATAACCAACAAAGTGAGCTGCAATAATAGATAGTCCAACCACACCACCGTCGATCAATTCATTGGGAATGAGAACCATCCTGACGCCACATGCGGCAAGAAACCCTCCTAAGATAAACCAACTTAGTGTCTTGGAAAAATATAAAGGGAAGCTGAACTTTGTTAACCGAATGCCATGCGACATACTCCCTCCTACACTGAGAACAAAGAAACTACGTCTTAGGAGAGACTAGTGGGAAAAATATAGCGCGATAGACTGAATAGTGGACCTTGGTCTATTGGCGACGAGTTTTTACCAAAAAATTTTTAAAAACCAAAATAGCCACTCGAAAGAACCATTAAATTCTACTATCGATTTCTCGCGAGAGACGGGGCTCGAACCCGCAACTTCCGCCTTGACAGGGCGGTGCTCTAACCAGTTGAACTACTCCCGCAGAAACATGGACGCGAAAGGATTCGAACCTATGACCCCCTGTGTGTAAGACAGGCGCTCTAACCGCTGAGCTACGCATCCGAAGATTAGGTGACCATGCTACCAAAGCAAACACTTTAAACTCAATTGTTTTTGCATTGTTTTTTGAAAAAAAAGAGATTCTAACCAAACAAGCAAGGTAAAATAGCCCCAAACTCTCTCTAAAGGCACCTTGTTCTCCTATCCCCGCCTTCTAATAGCTGTTAGATATACAAGAGCTTGGCTAATTTCTAAAAGTTTGCCCTAATTTATACTCATCTGATATCCAAACCACTGTATACGATAAGTATTGAAAGCAAACAAAAACCAAAATACAATCCTCAAAACAAAAATTTATGGATCCTTTCCACCGCTTAAATGATGGCAAGGGATCTCTCTAAACTTATAAAGAAAAGGAAACGAGAGAAGTATATTGGTAGGGCCTTTCCTCTTCAATATGTGCAGATCTCAATACATACTATGAATAAAAAACAGGCCGCCCCACGAAAAAGACAAGATGTACCTCTGCAAGATTGTTGGGATACAACTTCTTTGTATCATAACCGTACAGATTGGGAAAAAGAACTGAATCAGTGCACCTCATTGACAAAGCAAATAGTCGCAACGAATTATGACTTAAGCGATGCTACGTCTGTAAAAGCCTTATTAAATGTACTTCTTTCTGCTGAAAGACAATTAGATAAGCTGTATACCTATGCGCATTTAATTCATGATCAAGATATTAGCAATCAAGAGGCTATTGCAGATTTAAAAACGGTTACTCACCTTTATACCGTATTTGCTGAAACGATTTCATGGGTTCAACCGGCATTAGTCCGATTGCCAGCTGATATTGCAGAGGGTCATCTTCACTCTCCAGCCCTATCGGAATACCGTTTTTATTTGGAAAAGATTTTCCGCTTAGCCTCCCACACTCGTTCTCCGGAAGAAGAAAAAATGTTAGCTTCTTCTTTCCCTGCTCTAGAAGTGGCTAGTAAAGCTTTTTCTTCCCTAAGCGATTCTGAAATTCCTTTTGGAGAGGCTAAAGATTCACAAGGCGAATCACACCCCTTATCCCACGCATTAGCATCTTTATATATGCAATCATCTGATAGAGAGCTACGTAGAACAGCATATTTGCAACAATGTCAACGCTATCATCATTATCGCTTAACCTTTGCAAACCTGCTCAACGGGAAAATACAGGCACATTTATTCCATGCTAAGGCAAGAAACTATGCTTCTTGCTTAGAGGCCGCTCTTTTTCAAAATAATATTCCTACTAGCGTTTACACATCACTAGTCGAAACTGTGAAAAAACATTCATCGTTAATTACTCAATACTTTGGTCTAAAAAAACAAGCTCTCAATATTGATGAGTTTCACTTTTACGATGTATATGCTCCTATCGGAGGAAAAACAGAAAAAATTTTCACATACGATGAAACTGTTGATATTATATGCGATAGTCTCTCTATCTTAGGGGAGAACTATATTGATATTTTGCGAAAAGGCCTTACAACAGACGGTTGGGTAGACAAATACGAGAATCTCAACAAGCGTTCTGGTGCTTACTCATCAGGATGCTATGACAGCAAACCCTATATCCTTCTGAACTACCAACAAACATTATATGATATTTCTATTATCGCTCATGAGGGTGGTCACAGCATGCATTCCTACTTCAGTCGAGCAAACCAAACATTCCAAGACCATCAATACCCAATCTTTCTTGCAGAAATTGCTTCTACACTGAACGAAATGCTACTTATGCATTTCTTGTTAGAAAAAACTGAATCGAAAGAAGAAAAAATCACTTTATTAACTAGAACTCTAGACACTATCTTTGCGACCTTATTCAGACAAGTGTTATTTGCTGCATTTGAGTTTGAAATCCATTCTGCGGCAGAAAAAGGAATTCCTTTAACCGAAGAGTTTTTATCGAACACATACCATAGTATACAGAAAGAACTTTACGGCGATATTGTAGTATTTGATGAATACTCCATGATTGAATGGGCGAGAATCCCTCATTTTTATTACAACTTCTATGTATATCAATATGCCACAGGTATTATAGCGGCATTGTGCTTCGCTGAAAGAATTCTGAATAAAGAAGAGGGCGCTTTAGAGCAGTATTTAGGTTTCTTGAAATCAGGTGGTTCCGACTTCCCGTTAGAAATTTTGAAGAAATCAGGGTTAGATATGGCTGCTACAGAGCCCATTCTCAAAGCCTTCTCATTTATTGAGAAAAAAATCAATGAGCTGTCTTCCCTGCTTTAACTGACTGCTGCAGCAAGGGGCTTAAAACATTAAACGTTCTTTTGCTGCGTTATTAAATTTGCTCAATCCATTCGAAATATGCGTGTGGATGGATTGAGTGGAAGTTTTTTCTTATAACTAATTTGCCGAAAATTATATCTCGGAACCTTCTGTACGGTACATTGCACTCTTAGCCATATACGGTCTGTAATCGTGCAAAAACGGATCGAAAGATAACTCTCAACCTATCTGCCTTTTATTAAAATATTCATTATACTATACTCTCATCACCTATTTTTTTTTGCTGAGAACAATGACAATGACAATGATTATCGACTCTCCCTGTTTAAAAAGCCTTGGATATAATTTCTCCCCTGACTTCGTTAAACCATTCAACGAGGATAGAGCATCTGGCGTTAAACGCTGCATGATCGTCGCTTTAGCCGTTTTTGTTGGCTTATATGCTGTGTTAAATAGCTTTGCCGCCTTTGCGTTATGTTGCCCTATTGCAATGACTACAGCTCTTTTTTCTTTATTATTTGGGTATATATGTCTGGTTTGGAGCGCAACCATGCTAGTCTGTTTATTTAACCCAAGTGCCATACAAAAAACTATTAAATAGTTTTTCTTCCTAGCCAGTTACTAACATTCTCTTAGTAAACCCAAGGTGTGGGGTAAAGTTGGAGGTCTAGGAAATCTTGGAAATGCGGACAAATGGGGAGACTTTACCCCGGTTCAGAGAGTAATGAACAAACAGCTACAACACCACCTTCTACAAAGGATTGGATCCGCGTGTAAGCATTGTGATATACTCTCACTTTTAAAGGGGTGGGAATCTTAGAATGAATGCCCCTTGACTTTCTATATAACAAAGATAAAGATAGATGACGCTTGGGATGAAGACATTAGCTCTAATTCCCTTCTTTTCATTAAAAAAACTACGAGAACAACAGACAAGATAATTCAAGGGCAGGTTCCCCATTGAGTGTTTGATGTCTCTCTTTTTAATCTTTATCTGGTTCATTATGAATAAACCAAAGTGCTCTCGCTCCCAGTCATATAAAAAAAATACCACTTCTTGGGAGTCCATTGCCTCTGATTATCATAAAATCGTTCAAGATAAGGGGCATTATTATCATAGAACAGTTATCCTTCCTCGTCTGTTACCCCTTCTTTCTGTTACCCCAGATTCTCGGCTTTTAGATGTAGGCTGTGGCCAAGGTATTTTAGAGAGAGCGCTTCCTAAAAACTGTACATATCTGGGAATGGATCTATCCCCAAGTTTCTTGGCTATCGCTGAGAAGATGCGTCAGTGCAAACAACATAAATTCCTTCTACAGGATATGACAGCACCCATAAAAGAGAAGTATCCTCCTTTTTCTCACGCGGTGGCTATTCTATCTTTGCAAAATATGAGTGCTCCAGAAAAAGCTATAGGAAATGTAGCTAAATTACTGGATAAAAATGGGAAATTTCACCTAGTGCTAAACCACCCATGCTTCCGTATTCCTAGGTTATCCTCTTGGCTTTATGATGAAGATAAGAAGCTAATGTCTCGGAAAATAGATCGTTATCTCTCTCCTGTATCCATTCCTATCGTCGCTCACCCAGGAAGACAACAATCTGAATCAACTGTATCATTCCATTTCCCTTTGTCATATTGGACTGAAGCAATAGCAAAACATGGACTTGTTATTCGGGATATGCAGGAATGGATTTCCTCCAAAACTTCTTCAGGAAGCCGGGCTCGTGCAGAAAATACAGCTAGAAAAGAGTTTCCGTTATTTTTATTTATATCTTGTGAAAAACATAGTTAAAAAAATAATTAGAAACTAAACTTGAAAGTAATTATTTTTCATTTTTAAAAATGAAATTTTCTATTGCTTTGGGTTATGTTTCATCGTACTTTAGTTTTCTTCGGAAAGAAAATCGCGCTCTCACTAAGGAACATCATTCGAAGCAGCCTGCTTTCTTTAAAAATTCTTGCTCGCGGTGAAATTTCTAAAGAAGCCTGCGTTTTAAGTTATTATGGTTTATTTAGCTGTGTTCCTGTTCTTGTGTTCTTTCTGCGGCTAACGCAGTACTTGTTTGGTAATTCAACGTGGATAGAGTGGCTATTATTCAAACTTCCGGATTATAAAGAGCCTATAGAAGCTATTGTAGCTGCGGCACAAAATTCTTCAGGTATTCCTGTAGGCTCCGTCATTGTAGCCAGTTTTTTTGTTTTTTGCTGGCCTGCAATCTTTATGCTTATGTCTTTAGAAGACAGCCTCAATAAGGTATTTAGAGCTGGATGGACTCCCCTCTCCGTACAACGCATCGTTGTTTACCTTATTATCACACTCATTGCTCCCATGGTTTTTATCATTGCTTTTGGATCATGGATTTACATCACACAAATCATGCCCTTAGCATACACTAAGCTCTTCCAGCTTAGTTATACAATGTCTACCGTATTTTTCCTATCGAGGATAGCGCCTTATGTTTTTTTGTATGTGATCCTTTTTTGCTGCTATGCTTTTCTACCAAGAGTCCCTATTCAAAAAAACGCTGCATTACAAGCTGCTTTTGTAGCAGGGACTGTTTGGCTTGTATTACAGAAGTTGTTCTTTGGTCTCCAAATATATTTATTCAACTACAGCTTTACCTACGGAGCTTTAGTAGCTTTACCCTCATTTCTACTTTTGCTCTACTTGTACTCTATGATTTATCTTTTTGGGGGCACTTTAACATTTACAATTCAAAATCACGGAGATGCAGGCAATAGCGCAACAGAAAACGGGATCCCCAATAGCTATTTAAAACTAGTTATCAGCACCTATATCCTAGCATTCATCTTTCATTGTTTTAACAAAAGATTGTCCCCTCCCTCAGCGACGACGATTGCAAAAAGTGCTCACATTTCTATAGGAGAGGTCTCTCAATGTCTTGCTTTATTAGAAAAGGAAGGGTTTATCCTGCTATATAAGGAAGCATATAAGCCTTCTTATAATTTTGCTCATTTAACAATCCAAGATGTAATAGAACAACTCATTAATCTGCATAGTTTTGCGCACATTAGCTCAGATTGTACGTTCTCCCTTATTCAACAACATCTGTTAGAAATATTTGCCTATGCTAAAAGCGCTACATCGAATGCGACCCTTGAAGCTTTGTCTAAGGAGATCCAATGAGGATACAGTATTGGAAAAAAGCCTTAGGCATAAGCCTTCTATGTTTGGGCATTTTTGTTGGTATTGGATGCATTCCTCGAATGCTTTCCTCAGGATCCGGTCGCCAAATCCTATTTTCTTTAATCCACAGGGAGACCGGGTTAACTTGTGAGGCAGAGGATATCAGACTCTCTTGGTGGGGATCTCAATACGCAGGGAAAATTCACATTTTAGGTAGCAACCAACAACAAGAAGTATTTTTTGCAGATAAGTTGCAAATAGAGGGTTCTTTACTCAGGCTCCTTTTATACAGGAAACCTAAAAGCGTGTCTCTTCAAGGGTGGTCATTAAAAATTAACGAAAACCTATCCATAGACTCTCCTTCAATCAGCCACTTAGATCCAGGTTCTTTTTTACATTACTTAGGGAATAGTTCCTTTATCTCTGAGCACGGATCTATTGTTATGAAGACAATTGATGGAACAGACCTCTCTGTATCAGGGTTTTACGTTAAAAAGACCCCCAATACCTTTATCGTTAAAGCTTCTGCACAAGAAGGAGATACAACAGGAAGTGTATTCATTGAAAGCTCATTTTCTCCGACCACACACATTCAAGTAGAGATTCAATCTGTTCCCATCACTTTTTGCAGACTGTTTATTCCTTCACCCACTTGGGATCGTGTTTTAGCAAAAGAAAAAGCACTCAATGTTACAGCTACGGCAAACTATGAAGATGGAAAGATTCTGACCACAGCATATATCAAAGGAAGCGAAATTTTAGCAAAGCTACAAGGATATATCTATAAATCCACGCTGCATATCATAGAAAACAGCGCTTCTTTTATTGAACTACAACCGCAAATTGCTACTTCTCTGTTTTCTGAGGTCTTTCCTCTACCGCATCCGGTAACTAGCCAACATATCCAAGCTTATATATCAGAGGCAAAGATCCCTCTGAATATGAGTAAATGGGACACTATTGAGATCTCCTTACAAGCTGTTCTTTCACGACTTTTATTTTTACCTTCAGACCCTAACCTTTCTGTGCAAATGGATAATGTAGATGTAGGGATCAGAAAAACAGAACGATATACACACGTGCGTAGTTCTGCCTTGGCCATTCTAGGAGGGGCGTCTCATTCTTATATCAATGGGACTTTATCCGTAGATCACAAAAAGAAAGTATCGGATTTTAAAATTCAGCAATCTCTTCTTCCGCATACGTATCTACGAGCCTTTTTCCCTAAACCTTTTGACATCAACCTGCCATTAGAGGTTCCCTATTACTCATTGGATATTAAAGGGAAAAGCAAGCATTCACAAATCTATGCCGATGTTTCATTAGACAACCCCTTGCTTAAACTAACCTGTTCTATTTCTGGGGCTAATCAAGCCTTTCTCTTTCAGGGAAATGGCACGTATTACATACCAGAAAAATGGAAGGATAAATTATCTCCCCATTTTTCCTACGCTGAGGCTAACTTCTCTGGGAAGGCACAAATCTCTTCTCATCATCTTTTCTTACCTAAAATTTCTGGGAAAATTGTTGCTGGAGAAAATGAGGTATTTTTTCATGGAAAATTTGGTAAAACAAATGAACCTATTAAACCAGAAACCTCTGCTACCTTAATATATGGGAAAATCCACTCCTTCCCTCTAAACATCTTCTCTCAGCGGTTATCTCCTTTACAAGTAAAGAAGGCAAATTTTTCCTTCCATACAGATGGAGGGAAATCCTCTACTAAAGGAAGCTTGCAAGCTATAATAGAAGACCCTGAAAACCCCATTTTACCTGGAGCTAGGGTCTCTGTCCCAGAATTATTAATTGGGCTCGTGGATCCCACTAAAGGCTTTTGCCAGGATAATATAAAAATACGTAGTGCAGGAGAAGTCTCAGACCTATCTATAGATCGCATATTAAAAACACAGGAGAAAGACATAGCTCTTTCTAAATACTTTGGTCCTACAGGAGACCTTATTTTCTCCTGTCAATACTCCCCCAGCTCTACAGATCGCTTTATTTTCGAGTCTTCTTTCAAAGCCGAAGCATTATCCAGTACAATCAAAGTTGTAATGGACCACTCATGGTCTTTATCTCCCGAATCTCAAGGCATGATTCAGTGGGATATCTCTCCCGAACGTTACCTGAATTTATTCCAAAACTTCTCCTACTCACCTTCATGCCTTTTACACAGACCCGCTTCCATTCGTTTGGACATTACAAAGCTATCCTGCGATACATCGCCATCTGGATTATCCTGTCTTACCTTCTTTACAGAAACAGGGGTAGAAGGGAAGCTATCTGCCTCCTCTTTAGTTTTTTATGACCATCTTTCCAAAGAAAACTTCATCGTTAGTACCCTATCTGGATCAGTCTTATCACGTAATTTGAATAAAGAGCTGCGCTATGAACTCGTTGGGGATTGTTTATCATCAGGACAAGAGAGTAAAGCCGCTTCGGGATTTACAGTATCTGGCACAGTACAAAACCTCTTAGTACCTGAAAATAGAATCTTTGTTCAAACCATAGACTGGAAAAACGTGCCTTCAAATTTTGTTGTAGGACTATTCCCTATTTCGCCTTTAGTAAAAACAAAAATTACGTCTCTTGCGGGAGAAAAAATTCAAGCTTCAATAAAAAATACCTTTTTTCAGAATGAAGGTCCTCTTACTATCCATGTTAATTCAGCTAACTTACAAGCCTATATTCCGTTAGTTTTGACAAAACAAGCCATCCTGCTTGATGATGATTTAACAGCTACGTTGGATATTAATGAGGATATTAATAAGGCATTCTTGAATGAATTTAATCCGTTAATTTCAAGTAGTGCTTATTCCAAACACCCTGTTTTACTAAGAGTTGAAAAGCAAGATTTTTATCTACCCATTCATCCTTACTCTTTGGATGATTTCACAGTATCTTCCGCTGTTCTAGATTTTGGGAAAATCTCGATTATGAATTCAGGGACTATGCACGATCTATTTCAGTTTTTGAATATAGAAGAAAACAAAGAATTTGTTGAGGCGTGGTTTACTCCTATTTTCTTCTCAGTACAAAAAGGAGTGATTCACTGTAAACGATTCGATGCACTTGTGGACAACCGCATCCGGTTAGCTTTATGGGGAAAAACAAATTTTGTTAAAGAACTCGTATATATGAACCTAGGGATTGATCCGGAAGTAATCAAAAAATACTTCCGTAATACATCCTTAAAAACAAAAAATTTTTTCATTATTAAAATAAGGGGGCCTATCGCCGCACCCGAAATAGACTGGTCCTCGGCTTATGCTCGTATTGCCTTACTAAAAAGTTATACTATTGCCAGCCCATTCAGCTCTTTAGCCGATAAGCTCTTTTCTTCATTAGGGGATACAACACCTCCCCCCACAACACAACCGTTTCCTTGGGAAGAAAACAATTCGAACATGCCCCACAAATAACTAGCAAGCAGAAAAGCTTATCTCATATCACTAAGAACGATATCAGTAGGCAAGGCAAAACAAAGGTCAATTATAAAAGACATCTGGGAATGGTATAGACCCCTTTTATAACAATAAATTTAGATATCGATATAAAACGTGTTCTTGTGTAAGTTCACCGTCTTTCCTTCTATCATACTCGCTTATGATCTGCCCTTTATCCACGAGATAGACGCGATCTAAACACCCCTGAATAAACGGCAAGTCATGTGTAGAAATAGCTAGAGTGAGGTTTTGCTCTCTTAGAGTATCTAAAATATTACGGAAAACAGAAGTAGAAAATGGATCTAGAGCAGAAGTGGGCTCATCAAAAAGCAAAGACTGCTTCCCCATACCCAATGAACGCGCTATAGCAACTCGTTGTTTTTGCCCTCCTGACAACTGTCTTGGGAATAAAGATGCCAACTCCTGAATATCTAATAACTGGAATAGCCTAAAAGCCTCTTCTTGAGCCTCTTCTCGAGACTTCTTTTTCACATGAACTTGAGGATGGACACAATTTTCCAAAACAGTCATATGGGGAAATAATTCTGGTTGTTGAAATACCAATCCAGGAGCTTCATGATTTTCGATCAAAATCTTTCCATGAGAGGGTTTAACTAAGCCAACTAAAGAACGTAAAATTGTTGTTTTTCCTGATCCACTTCTTCCGATAAACAACGTTATACGCCCAGGTTCTAGAGAAAAAGACACGTTATCCAAAATCGTTTTTTCCCCAACAACATAACTCAAATTCTGAACTTTAATCATGTCCTCTCCTTCTCTCTAACAATCTAGAAAAATAAGAAAACAGAGATGTCATTGCCAAGTATAGACCCGCACAAATTGTATACATCTCCATAGGGTTAAGTTCTCGAGCTACTGTATCTTTAGTAACCTTCGTCAACTCAGGAACACCTAAAACCATTAAGATACTACTTTCTTTAATCAGAGAGACAAACTCATTAGTCAAAGAAGGTAAAATATTTCTAAAAACTTGAGGATACAGAATATAAATGAAAGTTTGAAACCGACTGTATCCCAATACCTGAGCTGTTTCCCATTGGATAGAAGACAAGGAGTTAATTCCCCCACGGATGTTTTCAGCCAAATATGCTGCAGAATTCAAACTAAGAGCAATGAAACCAGACATTAATGGAGATAGATCCATGTAAATAATAGAGGGCAACCCAAAATATACGATAAGAATCTGAATGAAAATCGGAGTCCCCCGGACAACTGCAACATAAAAATCACCGCAATATTTGATAGCGCGATAAGGAAAATATTTACATGTGATAGTTCCGATACATAAACCTAATAGGGACCCAAACCCTATGGATACTGCTGTAATGAGCAAAGTATACCCACAACCTTGCAGCAATAGTCGTGTTGTTGCTAAAAAATGTTCCACTCTAACTCGTATATAATTTTAACTGTTTGAAAAGCAAAATAATCAAACTTACGATTTATCTATAGTAAACAACCTCTAAACTAGAGACTTAGGAGTTTTTAGAAGAGATTGATGAAAAGCATAAACTTATGTTAAGTTTTTTGCCTTTATAAAATCGTTGAATTTCTATAAAGTTCTGCGTTTTTCGGATTCGAAAAAAATTATAACACAATAATCAAAATAAAAATTTTACTCATATAACGAACAAAATTTAGGTTATAAACGTTTTTAACTCCTATATAACAAAATCGGGTGTGTATGAAAAAACATGCGTCGTCTTACAACGTGCTCCTTTTAGGGAGTCTATTCTTAGGCCTCGCTCTTGGTGCATGTCAGTCACCCGTTATTTTTGCTTTTGCTGAGATAATAAGTAATATCTTTTTAAAATTTTTGCGCCTACTTAGTCTCCCCCTAGTCTTTTTTGCTATAGGCTCTACTATTACATCAGTAAAAAGCCTAGATGTTATGCTGTCGCTAGGAAGGACTATTCTATACTATACCCTACTCACTACCATCATCGCTGCGGGTACAGGGCTTGTGTTATTTGTATTGATTTCCCCAGTAGTGCAGAATCAAGTGACAGCCCCAGCTATTGGCACGATGAAGGCATCGGGTTATCTGGATGTGTTAGCCAAAACAATCCCAGGAAACATATTAGAGCCTTTTTTAGAAAATAATGTTATTTCTGCAGCTTTCCTCTCTGGTTTAATCGCTTTTGCCTCCCTATTTTTATCTCAAAAAGAGAAGAGTTTAGTACACGATATTTTCTCTTCATTATTTGCGGTGTTTCTAAAACTGGCAAAGGGTGTTTTACGTTTTTTACCTTTAGCTATTTTAGCGTTTTCTATCCTCTTTTATAAAGAGGTCGTCCAAAGTCAGGGGAATAAAACAGTTTTTGCTAAATACTTACTTTGTGTTCTAGGAGCCAATCTATTACAGGGATTTATTGTCCTTCCGCTTTTACTGAAAATGCATAAGCTTTCTCCCTTGGCTATAGGTAAGAGTATGTCACCTGCTCTAGCCACGGCATTCTTTTCGAAGTCTTCTGCTTCAACTCTCCCTTTAACTATGGAATTAGCGGAAGAAAAGTTACACATTAAACCTTCCCTATCCAGATTTGGGTTTCCTTTATGTTCTGTAATCAATATGAACGGTTGCGCCGCATTTATTTTGATTACGGTTCTATTTGTAGCACAATCCAATGGTCTAAACTTTTCTTTACTATCCATGATCGGTTGGATCTTTATTGCAACAATAGCTGCTGTAGGTAATGCAGGCGTTCCTATGGGCTGTTATTTTCTTACTTATGCCTTACTCTCTTCTATGGAAGTGCCGTTACCCCTATTGGGGTTGATTCTGCCCTTTTATACACTGGTAGATATGGTCGAAACGGCATTAAACGTTTGGTCAGACTGCTGTGTAGTAATGATTACAAATAAGTTGTTTGCAAACAAATCCATAGACATTGAGTAACATATGCATAAAAACCAACAATATTTTTCATCACGATTAGGCTTCGTGCTCTCCATGATGGGAGTGGCGGTCGGAGCTGGCAATATATGGCGCTTTCCTAGAGTTGTTGCGCAAAATAGCTCTGGAGGAGGAGCCTTTTTAATTTTATGGCTTTTATTCCTATTTAGCTGGTCTATTCCCTTGATTATTGTAGAATTGGGTTTGGGGAAGCTCACTCGTAATGCACCAGTTGGAACCATCATTAATAGCATGAAGCCTAAATTTGCATGGTTAGGAGGGTTCATTACCCTCGTTACGACATGTATTCTGGCTTATTATTCTAATATTGTTGGCTGGGGATTTAGTTATGTATACTATGCGCTTTCTGGATCTATAAAAGCTGGGAATGATTTTGTGTCCCTTTGGAATACACACTCTAATAGTTGGTTCCCTTTGGCAGCTCATTTCCTCTCTCTACTCATTGCATATGGAATTATTCGCAAAGGTATCGTGCAAGGCATTGAGAAGTGCAATAAGGTGCTCATTCCTCTCTTCTTTGTTTGCGCTATTGCTTTGCTGATTCGTGCTATTACTCTTCCTGGAGCATGGGGTGGCATCCACCAGCTCTTTACCTGTGACCCTCGCGCTCTGACTAACTATAAAATCTGGGTAGAAGCTCTTACCCAAAACGCCTGGGATACCGGAGCAGGATGGGGGTTACTCCTAGTATACTCTGGGTTTGCGTCGAAAAAAACAGGTATTGTTTATAACGGGGCCCTAACAGCTATTTCCAATAATCTTGTCTCACTCATGATGGGTATTATTGTTTTCTCCACATGTGCCTCTCTTGATATTTTGGGAACATCCCAACTACAACATGGAGCTGGAGCCTCTAGTATTGGGATTGCATTCATCTACTTACCTGAGTTATTTACAAGAATACCTGGCCCAGCTTTTATCCCAATTATCTTCAGCACGCTATTCTTCTTGGCGTTTTCGTTAGCCGCTCTTTCTTCCATGATTTCGATGCTGTTCCTTCTGTCTCAAACCTTGCTCGAATTCAATATCAAAAAAGAACATGCAGAACGCGCTTCAACATTAGTAGCCTTCCTCCTAGGAATCCCATCCTCTCTCAGCCTATCCTTCTTTGCTAACCAAGATACGGTGTGGGGAATTGCTCTCATTGTAAATGGTTTAATTTTTGTTTTTGCTGCCATCTACTATGGATTGCCTAAGTTAAGAGCGAATAGTATTAATGCTGTCAAAGACGATCTAAAAGTAAATAAAGTATTTGATATACTAGTCAAATATCTCCTTCCTATCGAAGGAATCTCCTTACTTGTCTGGTATTTTTATGAAGGATTCTTTCCTACAGACGGGTATTGGTGGCAAATCCTTTCGCAGTACTCTATCCTCAACCTGCTTTTACAGTGGGGATTGGGAGCCGGGGTTTTATTTGTTTGTAATAAGTTTTTATATAAACGATTTCTTTCAAAGTAAGCGGTTTTTATTAACCGCTTACTTTTCAAAAATTAAACTTTTTAATTAAAAACGTTTTGTTTTGACTTAAAAGAGAATTAGAACGAATACTAAAATCGTTTAACAATTTTTGGTTATGCAAAATGAGTACATTGTGTAATTGCACAGCTTGTAACAATTTAAATGCATCTCAACCAGCATCAATTTCCGCTTCGCCCTCAAACCCATCATGTTTGTGCACCTTATATCGAACCGAAGGCGAAAAACTGACAAGACTACTTTTAGAAACTAAACGCTTAAATGAAAAAATAGAGAAGCGCATTCTAGAATGCAAACAGTCATTAGATCATTCTCAATTTTCTCTCCGTAGTTTTGTTGGCTCTCTTTTTAGCACCCTTGGAAAATTGATTGTCATAGCATTGCTAGTAGCGACTATCTGGTACTTTCTACATCTTCTTATTGGTATTCCCTTTGTTACACTGCCGTTAATACGGTTTCATGCATAGGATATACAATGCATACTCAGACTATGAACCCAAATCCGCGGCTACCCTCTCATGCTTTCGTTGGAAGGATTCCCCCTATTATTTGCTACCCTACGCATTATAACCACACAGATCAACTCTCCTGCTGTGGATCTAAAATCCTTCTTGAAGAGCGCAATGCTACCATTAGTAAAATGACAAATCAACTCAACACAGCTCGGATGAACATTGATCGATTAGCGCCCCTCCCTAAACGGGGGTTTTCTATATCTGACTTCTTGATTCCAATCATGGGCTTTTTGTTGGTCGTAGCCTTTTTAGTTATACTTGTATGGGGGATTGTCTCCCTGCCTTGGAGCAAGCTATAAGATAGGGTTATTCCCCCCTACAATTGGGTATGTGCTATAGGATTAATCATGAAAAGAAACTTCTTGAACCTAAAAAAGTCAGAACCTATCCTCCTTTGGTCTCATAAAATAAAACTTAAATAAAGGTTAATTATAGGTGTAATTATGAGTTCTATTACCTCTCAGAATGTACAAGATTCAATTCAATACCTAGACCAACGTCTAGATGGCCTTAGCCAAAAAGTACAAAATCTTAGTTCCGTTGCTTCTTCAAAAAAAGCTCCATCTTTATGCGCTAAACTCGCTGCTGCGGCTCTTTCTATCGTTGCCTTGGCATGTATTGCTGTTTTGGCTGCTTCTGTTGTTGCTATTTGTGGAGCTTTCCCTCTGCTTTTAGCATTCTTAAATACATATACTATCGGAGCTGCTGTTTCCTTACCTATTGTTGGTTGCGTTTCAACTGCATTATTGGTTCTTAGCACATTAACAGCAGAAGGGTTATTATCATAATTTCAAAATACACCCGAGAGTGTGCTGTGAACCCTTTTTCGCTTTGCAGAAAAACAACCTTTAGGCATTCTCTTAGGCGGAAGCTCTTATTTATATAATCTTCCGCAGTCTTTCCTAAGTTCTCCCCCGGATCATAAGAGAAAGGCTGCTTTCTTTTTTCTTTTTAAACCCTCCTCGCGCTCAATCAGTCAGGTACCCTTTTTGTCGTGCTTTCTAATGATTGATTATTTATCATCCAGAGGACTGTTTTAGAGCCGTTCATCGTTCCTCAATATGCCTAGGAACAAAAAAAATTGTATAAAAAATAGCTGATCTACGGAAAATGTTGGCTATTTATCATGAAAAGAGACTATGACTATTAGCAGTTTATAGTTCGTATTTTGCCATAAAATAACACATCGACGAGCAAACTTCTTTTGAGGGAAAACGATAATGTTCAACATGAGAAATAGATGCCTTCTTCAATTTCTTCTCTTTTCTTTGGCTAGTGTTCCTAGCGCAATATATGCACAAGAATATGTAAAAGAGGGTTATTCCATTGTTGAGTCTATTATCATCACAACAACTGGTGAGTCTTCGGATAGCAAAAGCTGTCCGCCTCAATTAAAAACAAAGTGTGGTTCCTTATTCTCTGCGAATGATTTTGATGAGGACTTGAAAAAACTAGCCCAAGATTACGATCGTGTTGATCCTAAGGTCGAGTTTCAAAATGGGAAAGCCTTTATCACCTTAACTTTAGTACCTAAACCCGTAATCAGAAAAGTGTGCATTAAGGGCAATAAAGGGATCCCTAATCATAAAATCGTTAAGACTTTGCAGTTATACGAAAAAGATCCTTTTGATCGTGAAGCATTTTTGAAAAATGTAGATGAGCTCCGTACCCATTATTTAAAAAATGGCTTCTTTGAAATTGACGTGCAATATGAATTAGAACATAACGAACGCCGTGGTTACATTGATATATACGTGTCTATTCATGAGGGTCCTAAAGGAAGAGTCAAAACCTTACAAATAGACGGACTTACCTCATCAGAAAAAGCAGATATTAAAGAATTAGTTTTTACTAAACCCTACTCCTTAACGACAAGTTGGTTTACCGGTGCTGGGATTTATCATCCTGACCTTGTCGAACAAGACTCCCTTGCCATTACGAATTATCTGCATAATTTAGGATACGCAGATGCTGTTGTTTCTCCTGTGCGAACCATCGATGAAGACGGAAGCATTCATTTATGTTTTAAGGTCGATCGCGGTGAATTGTATACATTAGGCCACGTACATATTGAGGGCTTTTCCGTTCTTCCTAGACGCTTAGTAGAAAAACAACTATCCGTAGGTCCTAATAGCCTGTATCGTCCCGATACTATTTGGGATGGGGCACAAAAAATTAAGAATGTATATGCAAAGTATGGGTACATCAATACGAATGTAGACGTACACTTTCTTCCTCATCCTAACCGCCCCGTCTACGATTTGACGTACCAAGTGAGTGAAGGGCGACCTTATAAAGTTGGGCTCATTAAAGTTACTGGGAATACTCAAACCAAACACAATGTCATCCTCCATGAGGCTACTTTATTCCCGGGCGATACCTTCAATAAACTGAAGTTGGAAGACACAGAGCAACGTTTACGTAATACAGGATATTTCCAGAGTGTAAGCGTCTATACTGTGCGTTCCCAGTTAGACCCTTTGGACAATGCTGACGAATACAGAGATATTTTCATTGAAGTTAAAGAGACGACCACAGGAAATCTAGGACTATTCCTAGGATTTAGTTCTCTAGACAATCTCTTCGGAGGTGTAGAGCTTTCCGAAAGCAACTTTGATTTATTGGGTATCCGCAATATCCCTAAAAAAGGATTTCGCAGCCTTAGAGGAGGCGGTGAATATCTTTTCTTAAAGGCTAACTTCGGAGATAAAGTCACTGATTACACTCTTAAGTGGACAAAGCCACACTTTTTAAATACACCATGGATCTTTGGCTTAGAGTTAGATAAATCTATTAATAAGGCTTTATCAAAAGAATATTCTGTAGAAACATATGGTGGAAACGTAAGCACGACATATATTCTAAATGAGCGATTAAAATATGGCGTATACTACAGAGGAAGCCAAACAGAATTACACATGAAGGGCGGAAATACAGCGTCAAGTAAAGGCCCTGATGTAAAAAACAATAAAGGTTTTGTATCTGCGACAGGGTTTAACATCAATTATGACTCTGTTGATAATCCGAGAACTCCAGCTGCAGGGGTTCGTGGTGTCGTGAATTTTGAAGTATCTGGTTTAGGTGGTACTTATCATTTCACAAAATTAACCATAAACAGTTCCATATATCGAAAACTCACGCATAAGGGAGTTTTGAAAATTAAGGGCGAAGCCAAATTCCTTAAGCCCTTTAGTGATACTTCCGTTGATGGCATTCCTATGAGTGAGCGCTTCTTCTTAGGGGGAGAAACAACTGTTCGTGGTTATAAACCTTTTATCATAGGACCCAAGTTCTCTGAAACGGAGCCTAAAGGAGGACTCTCTTCCCTGTTGCTAACTGAAGAGTTTCAGTATCCTTTGATTTCTCAACCTAATGTTAGCGCCTTTGTATTCTTAGATTCTGGTTTCATAGGGTTGGAAGAGTATCGTATTCATTTCAAAGACTTGTGTGGTAGTGCCGGATTTGGATTGCGATTTGATGTAATGAACAGTGTTCCTATCATGCTAGGATTCGGATGGCCATTCCGTCCAACAGAAGTATTTGATGGGAAGAAAATAGATGTTTCGCAGCGCTTCTTCTTTGCTTTAGGCGGAGTCTTCTAAATAGAGGACCTAAATACATGTGATAGCCTAGTCATAGAAATTATATTTCTCGCTAGGCTCTTGTATGTATTTCCTGGAGTCTTTAAAAGGTGTGAGGTGCACACTAAAATGTCAGGATGTAGATTTTTAGATAAAGATGTGCGAAAACGTGCAATGGTTTAAGCATATGGCAAACATTCGCTTAGAGGCGTTTGTATACCTCTCTGACAAAAAAATAATGGAAAAGTCTTAAGCCACCCGACTGGGGGTCATGGCAGCAGAATTAAGCCTCAGGCCTATTGGCCTTAGCCGTAGGAGTTACGGCAGCAATAGTCATATATTACTTTATTCAGGGACAAAAATATGAAAAAATTATTTTATTCTTCTTGTTTACTGCTTTTGTCTTTAGCACCAACGGCTAGTTGTACACCGTCCTCTTCTTCTTCAGGAATCGTTGGTGTTGTTAATATCAAACGCTGCTTTGAAGATTCAGCTTTAGGGAAAAAAGAAGCTGCAGATTTTGAAGCTATGAAAAGCAAATTCTCAAAAAATGTAGAGAAAGTTGAGGAAGAATTATCTGCTCTCTATGGAAAAATCAATAATGAAGACTATATGGAAAGTCTTTCTTCTGAAGCTGTAGAAGAACTGAGAAAGAAATTTGAAGAACTTTCTGGAGAGTACAACACTCTACAATCCCAGTATTATCAAATTTTAAACCAGCATCAAATGAAGCGACTACAGTACTTTTTAGAAGAAGTTAAAAAAGCTTCTGAAATCGTTCGTGCACGTGAAGGATTACATATAATCCTCAATGAAGACTCCGTCCTTGCCTCTGTATCCGCTGCAGATCAAACTGATTCTGTTATCAAAGCTTTAAATGAAGCATTTGAAAACAGTAAGTAATTCCTAAATAAGATCGCATCAAGCGGTCTTATTCTTTTTCATATAAATAGCTCAATTCCTTCTTTTGTTAGACTTAACATAATTATCTCTTTCAAAGAGATGGACCATTCTAAATTATTTCGTATCTTTGAGTCATGAAATTGACTTTGCAGATTAAACTGCTCCCCACTGACGAACAAGTCCTGATGCTGGGAAAGACATTTCGTGTTTTTAACAAGGCTTGCAACACTATTTCTCAAATATGGACTCTTCTAACCTACTTCTCGGCAACATCTTGCTAAATACAATTGCGCTTAGTATATTGAGGATAGTTAAGAAAAAGTTTTTTATTCTATCTAGTAAGATGCCGTGAGTCTCCTCCCTTTCCAAAACAACGCTCATAGCCTATCGTGTATTTTGATAATTTAAGAACTAAGGAAATCTTCATGTCCCAACACACTGCATACACCCTTCAACAATTAGCTGAGTTCCTACAAGTTGATGCTATAGGAAATTTGGATACTCTTATTACAGGGATAGAAGATATTAGCGCAGCTGAAGCACATCACGTGACGTTTTTAGATAATGAGAAATATGCTCATTTTCTTAAAACTACACACGCTGGAGCTATTATTGTTTCTAAAACACAGGCACAAAAACATGCGGGGCTCAATAAAAACTTATTAATAACCAATGAATCCCCTTCTCAAGTTTTCCAAAAGTGTATTGAACTTTTTATTCCACCAGTTACTTCAGGGTTTGTAGGTATTCACCCTACAGCCGTTATTCATCCTACAGCCACCATAGAAGATGATGTATGCATAGAACCCTATGTCGTGGTTGGTCAGTATGCCAAAATTGGTTCTCAAGTACATATTGGAGCGGGTAGTTTCATTGGCGCCTATTCCACTATAGGAGATAAAACTTACATACACCCTCATGTAGTTGTAAGAGAAAAAGTTGCAATAGGTAAGCGCGTTATTATTCAACCTGGAGCAGTAGTAGGGTCATGTGGGTTTGGCTATATAACTAACGCTCACGGTCAACACCAACACCTGAAACATTTAGGTAGTATTGTCATAAAGGATGATGTTGAAATTGGAGCTAATACAACTATAGATAGAGCGCGCTTCAAAGCCACATGCGTTGATGAGGGAACAAAAATCGATAACCAAGTTCAAATAGCTCACCAAGTAGAAGTAGGTAAACATAGCATGATTGTTGCGCAGGCAGGGATAGCCGGCTCAACAAAAATTGGAAACCATGTGATCATCGGCGGGCAAGCAGGGATTATAGGTCATATTTGCATAGCCGATCATGTGATTATGATGGCTCAAACCGGCGTTACAAAATCTATTGTCTCCCCTGGTATTTATGGAGGAGCTCCAGCTAGATCCTATCAAGAAATTCATCGTCAAATTGCTAAAATTCGTAATCTCCCTAAATTAGAAGAACGTGTGCATCAATTAGAACAATTAGTTAAAGAATGGGGAAAAGTCCACTCTGATCAATAAGTTCCCAATATGTGATCATGATTTCTATCATGATCACATGTCACTCATAATTAAAAACTTTTTTTATTTATTTTAAACGATCACACTCTTTTCTTTTCTTTTTAAAAAGCCTCATGTACCCTCTTTAGGGTCGTTAACCTATAGGCCTCTTATATGACTGGAATGTCTTTACCAATACGCTCTGACAATACTAGCAGCACTTTGGATCAATTTTGTAAAAAACTCAACCTTTCAAGGGATGACCTTGAGCGTGCGGCAAGTAAAACGACAGGAATTTTTCTATTAGCAATAGGCTGCCTATTTCTTGTTTCCGGTGGCTTGATTCTGTCTCTTACTATTCCTATGCTCGCTGTTAATGTTGTGATGGGTATAGGTGCAGCTTTAGCTGCCTTAGGTATTGCCATGAGTAGTTTTGGCATTGCTCTTCTAACCATGAAAAGAAAGTCTGCTAACGAAGAAAGGTTACTCGAAATAGGTGAATCTGTTCTTTTACTAGCCAAAGAATCTATTAAGCAATTAGAGGCAGAAAAGAAAAAAAGTCTAGAAGTAGAGAAAAATCTTCTTAAAGAACAAGCTAGATTACAGAAAGAAGTTTCTTTATTAAAAGAGCGCCATCTACAGTTAGAAGGATTTAATTGGCTAACTTTTTTAACCCGATGCGTTTGGCCTCAATAAGCTAAGTCTACTCCAGAAACCGTGTCCCATTTACAACATTTAGGGCGTAAATAATCCGTTGCATCTATCCGACATTCGGATTACAATCGCCCCTGGGCACATTTCCTTTCTCCTCACTCTAAGCATTAAAAAGTAATCAACCCTTAACAAGGAAATGTGCGTAGAACTATGTCAAAAACTTATCCTTTTTATATCATGATGGGTCCCCCAGGTTCTGGTAAAGGAACTCAATCACAATATTTGGCTCAATCTACCCGTTTACCTCATATTAGCTCTGGTGACCTATTACGAGAAGCGATCAATCAAGGGTCTCCTTTTGGAACACAAGCCAAGGCATATTTAGATAAAGGTTTATTAGTCTCCGATGAAGTTGTTTTTGGACTCGTTAAAGAAAGACTAGAAATATGTGGTTCTGGTTGTATCTTAGACGGGATACCTAGAAACCTCAATCAAGCTTCTCTATTACAGCCCTTTCTAGATGAATATTACCCAAATTATCAGGTAATTCTTTTAGAAGCTTCCGAGCAGACTATTGTTCAGCGTATTTGCTCTCGCTATATCTGTCCTCAATGCAAACTCGTGTTTAACCAATCTCAACAGATTACGGACTGTCCTTCCTGCCATGTGCCTCTTACAAGACGCTCCGATGACAATCCAGAGACGGTTCTTGAACGATTACGAATATACAAAGAATCCACGTCACCGCTCATAGAATATTATGAGAAGCTCGGGAAACTACATAGAATTTCAGCAGAATTACCCTCTCAAGAGGTTTCCCAACAAATTTTGCAGTTAATTCAATAATCTACTGTCAAAACTGCCTACTAGAAAAGAGCAGGTAGGCAGTTTTTAACTAGTTGTTTCTGCCTAATAATTTCTTCAAGCTGATCGTTCGAAGTTAAATCCAAAATATACCTTAATTCTTCTAGTTGGTTATGAGAGAGAACCCCTCTGATATAGGCTCCGAGAATCAGGTTAGACAATAACGATCCAAAAGCTTCTAACTCTTCAGCAAAAATATACCCCTTAATACGAGACTGTAACGGTGTAGCCTTACGTAAACTACTGAGAAACGCAACAACTTTCTCTACTTGGAAAGGCGGATGCTCAACAAAAAACTGACGTGCTTTTGCCAGTCCCCCTAGCAATTTAGAGTTACGCGAAACTACCTGTCTCACCAATGATAAACGCCCCGAAGGAAGAACAAACCCCATCTCTGCAAAGACGGCATCACAATCTTGTGCATAACCTTTATCCGTTTTTTCTCTATCAGCTTTTTGCAAGAGTTGTGATAACTGCGTAGAAGCCCTACAAACTCTTCCAGGGTCAATTTCTTCGAAAGGCAATTTAGACGCTGGTTGTTCCTGAACGATTAAAATATTCGGAGCACCGGAATATAACACTAGAGATAAAGCTCCTAGAATATTCCCCGAAGACAACATCTTCACAACCTGTTCCTGTTTATCACTAGAAACAGAAGTTTTAATAGACTGAAGAAGTCTCTGATTCCAATCAGGGTTGTTTAGACACCATCCAGTAAGAAGAAGGTTAATACCTATGAGCAATCCTTGATGCCTTGTTGGGTTACCCTCATTACCCTTCACTAATTCTAATAACCTCAGCAAAGGTCTAGCAACAGAAACGGGATCTTGTATAGCAGAGCACAACCATGTTCCCCCATCATCCCCACCAAACAAAAGACGCATATTGCGTGTAATTTTTAATAATGGATGGGAAAAGGGATTGCACCACAAAAACATTTTAGAGCATTCCGCGGCTGTAAGAACCGGCTCTCCATTGTGTAACCTTTTCACGAGGAACTCAATTCCTTCACAAATAACAGAGAATTTCCTAGCTGCCTCGTCTGCTATTTTTTGTTCCTTGGCAGATAGCAATGCAGAAGTCTCACTACCCCCTTGCTGGATTTTGGAAAACTCCCCTGTGAGGTGGGCTAACAAATTCTTACACAATTCCTCTTCTTCACCCGTAGGCTTTGTTACTGTTTTTTTCAGGGGGATCGGAGGTGGGAGTTTTTCATAAGCAACAGGTGCTGACAAGAAATCTTGCACTTGTATCTTAGAAAGCTTTTTAGACATGTTTTTTAAAGATTTAGCTAATACTTGAGTTTCCTTTGAAAAACAGTTTAATAGAACCCTTACACTTCTGATATAAGCACAGATAAAAAGGATTGTAGCGACCCCTGTGACAAGAAGGGAAGCACCCAGAACCAGAGAATACAGAACAGGTGCACCTGGAATGGCAAGGACAAGGACAAAAGTCAGCAGGATCACAGCAAAAACAAGAGCCGAGACTAATGATGCCATCTTAGCCAACTGCACTCTTCTAGCAAGCGTATCACAAATCTTAGCTTCTTCAGAAGAGCCCGCTGGTAAGGAGGATATGTTTCTGGGCTCTTGTTTTACGATTGACACCATACAACCTGTCTATGGAAAACTTTTGGATTAAAAATTGTAGAAAATCGAAGTTAACTTATCAAAAGTAATCTCCGCACCTTTCTTACAGGAGAAACATGGTATCACATATGCTAGTAAATAGCTCTCATTTTTAAAGAAATTTTTATATATATTTATATTCTAAGAGAGCACCGCCTTACCTAAAAAATTGAAAAATACACCCCTATCTTATACTTTCTCTAGTAAACCAAAGGGCTATTCCTCTTTCTTTTATCCAAACATTTCAAAAGCCAGGTTCTTATTCTTAAATAAAAGAAAAATTACTTATTAAGAATAAGTTAAGATGTGTAGATTTATAAGAAATAATTTTATTTTTCACTGAGACTTTTCAATTCATATTAAATAGTTCAATTCCTCCCCGAAGCTAAAGAGTTTAGGGTTTCCTTGAGCCGTGTTTTATGAACTCCAAGAAACGCAACAAGAAGTTCCGTAGGAGAAGTAACTCTTGGAATTTCTATCAACTCCGCTCTTTCCTTGAATACAAGAACAAGGCTAATAGTGTTCAGGTTGTCGCCATTCCTTCTGCTTATACATCGCAGACCTGCCGTAATTGCAGCCACATTTTAGACATAGCAAACACCGTTGCACACACTGTGGCAAGATGTTAATGCTGCTCTGAACATTGCCACATGGGGTATGTAAACACCCATGAAAGATGGGAACTGTTGTCGTGTCCTATACATGATGGCTATTCTAAGTCTAAAGCCCACAAGTTTTTAGCTTGTGGGTAGTTTACACAAACGCACATACTCTCAGCATTTGGTCCAAAAGCTAGTTTTTTTAGTTTTGTAGAGTTTATATTTATGGGAAATCCTAGTATAGGAGATAGCGGGGAAGAATTTTCAAAAAATTTGAACAAATGTTTTTCAGATGCTCTCATCCCACGATTAAAACTGAGGGATTTCCCGCTACCTGTCGTAAAGAGTTTTACCTTTTCTTGAAAAACTTCCTTCCAAGTAAGCAACATCTTTAGGAGAATGTGTGGAGTTACTTTCGGTTAATAAAAGTTATTTTGAATTACAACGCTTACGGTATCGACCAGACACATTATTTCTATTAGACCTCATTCGCTCTCTTCACATTGACGATATCTCCCCCGCTACGAATGAAGATTCTCCTTTGTTTCCTTATATTCCTAATCTGTGTCGTATCCCTGAGGTAACCCTACGTCAAGGAGAAGATGTCGGATCAAAACCTCTGCGTATTGGAGTTTTACTATCAGGAGGGCAGGCTCCAGGGGGACACAATGTGGTCATTGGGTTATTCGAAGGCTTACAAGCTTTTAATAAAAACAATCGCTTATTTGGATTTATCCAAGGTCCTCTTGGACTAACTCGTGGATTATACAAAGAGCTAGATGTTTCTATGGTCTACGACTACTACAACGTAGGTGGTTTTGACATGCTCTCATCTAGCAATGAGAAAATCAAAACCAAAGAACAGAAAAGCACGATCTTAGCTAACGTAAAAAAACTCAAGCTAGATGGGTTACTTATCATAGGCGGGAATAATTCGAATACAGACACAGCTATGTTAGCAGAGTATTTTTTGGAACATAATTGTAAAACCACAGTCATTGGAGTTCCAAAAACTATTGATGGGGACTTAAAAAATGAGTGGATCGAAACTTCATTAGGTTTTCACACCTCATGTCGCACATATACAGAGATGATTGGAAATCTTGCTAAAGACGTTCTTTCCACAAAGAAATATTACCACTTTGTTCGTTTAATGGGGCAGAAGGCTTCATACACAACGCTAGAGTGCGGTTTGCAAACACATCCAAACATAACGATCATTGGAGAAAGCATTGCCGCACAAAATCGTACCTTAGTAGAAATTAGCAAGGAAATTGCTCAGGGGTTGGTTCGTCGTTATCATACAGGGAAAAATTATGGTATCTTACTTATTCCTGAAGGGCTTATTGAGCATGCTACGGATACAAAACGTTTGATTGATGAGCTCAATTGTCTACTGATAGAAACTCAATCTTCTCCTGAAGAACTTACTCAGCGTTTATCACCAGAAGCTCAACAAACGCTTCTGTCTCTTCCTAAAGAAATGAGAAGACAATTGTTAATAGCGCGTGATTCTTATGGCAACGTGCGAGTATCACTTATTGCTATGGAAGAACTTTTAGCATCGTTGGTTCATCAAGAAATTCAAACCTTGGATCCTACCATAGCCTTTTCCCCTGTCACGCACTTTTTCGGTTACGAATCTCGTGCTGGATTCCCTTCTAATTTCGATTCTAACTATGGGTTAGCCTTAGGTATTTTATCAGCGCTCTTTCTCGTCAGAGAGAAAACAGGTTATATGGTCACAGTGAACAATCTAGCGTCTTCCTATCACCAATGGTCTGGCGGTGGAACTCCCTTATATAAAATGATGCATATAGAACAGCGCCTAGGTGAATCCGTTCCTGTTATTAAAACAGAAACCGTCTCACCTGATGCCCCTGCCGTACATTATCTACAAAGTAAACAAGAACAAAATCTCCTATACGATCAATATACTTGCCCAGGAGCCCTGCAATTTCGGGAAGAAAGTGAGTGGGTAGACAAGCGACCTCTTACGCTTCTATGGGATGCGGGACTTTCCCCCACGGAACTATTCTAAATGTAGAAAAGAAGCCTACTTGGCGCATCCACTAGGCATTCTCGCCTAGTGGATTCTGAAAGAAACAAACTTTATGAACCTTGTCTTTGCAAAAAGACATTTCCAAGGGAAACAAGAGCTATTTTGACCATATCTCCTGGTATAAAGGGAAGGAACCCTAGAACTAACGCATTAGATACGTTTAAAGAGGATGTAACCCCCACTATATAGAGATACCAACATAACCAAAGAGAGCCGACTGTTAGAATCAAAGTAGAAGCACAAAGAAAGACACATGTTTGTTGCATGCGATTCATACATTTTGGTAAAGCCCAGGAAATCAAAGCAATACTAGGAGCAAAGGCTAACAGATACCCTGCTGTAGGCCCACAGAAAACAGTCCACCCACAAGAATTTCCACAAAATACAGGGAAGAAAAGCCCCTCTACTAAATAAGCTATTACCGTTACAACAGCTATACGGGGAGAAAAAATCCTACCTAAAGAATAAATCCCAAAAGTTTGAAACGTAATCGGTACAGGAGTGAAAGGCAGGTACAGGCAAATTTTAGCTAAGAAAGCCAGATAGAGAGAGCCTAAACATACTTTAACAATAGGCTCTGTGATAAATTGGGATATATAAGAAAACCAAGGGAGTTTTCTAACTTCACTGTGAAACATAGGCAATACCGTTACTGATTTAAAATTACCTTTCTACCTAACACATTTTAACCATGAGCTAAAGGCTAAGAACGCTAATCCACCAACATAGGGGTTAGACTCAATTATGAAGAGAATGGGATATTCTGCAGGATTTACTATGTTTTTTGCAGCGTTCAAATTTATCTTACGACCCAATAAACGGGGAGGTCTATGACTTCATCCTAATTCCATTAACTAAAATAATGGAATTTCTTGTCCTTGGATTCTATCTTTTTGTCTTACTATTTCTTCCTGCAGGAATACAGACGCCGTTCCCCTTAATAGTTGATCAGCCTCATCCTCTGGCAAATATTCTTCTATTATCGATCGTACATATAAATGATCCCGAGCTGTTGAACAGTCTGGGAAAAACTTATGTGCTTCTTCAGAATAAAAGAAGTCCGTACCTAAAACAAGCCGATTCAGAATACCCAATTCCTTTGCATGAGCAAGATGTTTTTGCAGATCTTTTAACGAAGAACCCACAAAATAGTTCACGATATTCATGCCGATCACTCCCCCCCTATGCGCTATTTCCTTCGCATGTGGATCTAACAAATTCCTTGGAGCGGCCTGCACAGAACGGAAATTAGAGTGACTAGCTAAAACAGGCATATTGGGTAATTTATCCAGAGTATAATCCAGGATATCATCTGCCAATCGATCACAGCAATGGCTTAAATCCACTGGAATACGTAACTCATGCATCCATTCTAACAAATACTTCCCATCAGAAGTCAGCGGATAAGGATCTAAAACACCCCCACCAAAGCGATTACGTCCATTCCAAACCAATCCTAAGTAGGCAACCGGTCCTTCACCAACTAGCTGTGCTAGTTTATGAAAAATCTCTTCTAACGGAACATCTTCATCTCCTAATCCAGATGCATTTTCTATACTACGTACAATTTGCAGTGTTTCTTGTGCATCATTCAGAATATACGGGTTGTCATAGGTTATATGCAAAATACGTGGATCCCCTTTAGGCAGAGAAAAAAAGAGACTGTTTTGCTCATCTAAACTGATGCCCTTTCTTCCTCCTTCCGTGAAAATAGCACATACCTGACAATGCACTTTCCCCTCTATTAACTGTGAAGGCGAACAGCGAACAGCAGGATCATCATGATGAAATGTGGGATGTGATAATAAATCACAGTGTAAATCGACAACCATAAAACTATCGAGACAAATACGAACGTAACTCGGGGTATAATGAATCTTGAGGGTTATATACAAAGACTATCTCAGCTGGTATTGACCGAAATGCCTTTCTGAGGCTAGGAAAAAATGTCTGAGGCGTTGGAGACTTGCAAATTACCCCTTGAAAATCAGGATGCGCACATAAAAATTCTTCTAATAAGTCTTCATTTGCCACGACATGTATGCGTACATGTTGCAAGAAAGCTGGAGTCGACGCAACAACAGGAATGTCTCGCATCAATACCTTTTCTATATCTTCTTTAGAAAGAATCCCTTCTCGATATATTTGCAAAGGCCCTACACTAATTACTGTTGACTCCAATCCATAGGAGCATTCTCCCGGAATAATACCAATGTCTTCCGAAGAAAAGTCATCTAAAACATCCGCAGGGGTAACAGCAGATGGCTTTCCTGAAATATTCGCTGAGGTTGCAAGAATAGGACCAGCTGTAGCCAATAGCTCCTGAACTACAGGATGAGGGATCATACGAAACCCTAATCGTTTTTGAGAAAAAAGAGGGTTAGCATGATCTATAATTAACGTGATAGGGCCAGGCATAAATGCCTCTATTAATCGCACTGTATCTGCAGATAATTTTTGTTTAGAGAAAAACTCTACTTCTTCCCTATCTGAGACATAGATAGCAACTGACTTTGCTTTATCCCTCCGCTTTAAAGAAAATAACTGTTCTGCATAGGGATCTAATGCATAGCTAACCCCTAACCCATATACCGTATCTGTAGGGAATGCAATGGGCTTTCCTTTACTTAATGCCTCTTTTGCCTCTGCTAAAGGTTGTAAATAAGCCATGAAAACTACCGTTGTTGCTCCCAGTTCATAATTGTACTTTGCAGATTCCGCAGGAAAATAGAGGGTATTTCATGTCCTCCAGAGAAAGTTATTAACTCACCATACAATCCCTGTTGCAAAGTGCGATACAATTCCTTCCCTAAAAAATATGGTATGATTTCATCATCCGTTCCATGACTTTGGATAAAAGGTGTTTTTGGACAAGAACGTGCAAGAGAATCCCACTCTTTATGCAATAAAAAAGCTCCAGAACAAATCAAGGCACCTAAAAAGGGTTCATGTGCATGTAACATCAACTCCGTGGTCATCATAGCCCCTTGGCTAAAACCTCCGATAATTATTTCTGAACGAGGTCTATGCACTGCGTCAATCAACGCCTCTAATGCCTGCCTAGGTTTACGAAAATCGATATCAAATAGACGCTCGAATTTTTCTTTCGCGCTAGCTTCAGACTGTGGTAGCCGAATCAAATCCTGAAATACCTCTTCATCTAAAGGGAACCAGGCTCTCCCTCCTCCCCATGATAAACTCTCTATACCTCTGGGGAAAATCCAAGTAGGACGACAATGAGAAAATTGACAAACCTCTGGGAAAAAGGTTAAATGACTTGCATCCCCACCATACCCATGGCAAAAAATAATAACAGGAGCATTAGCATCACCTAGGAATTCAATGCATTCAACTCCTCCTAAAAAACGAGAGCGACACGTATATTCCATGAAAACACATATGATAAAATAAAAAGAAAGAGAGCTTATAAAAATAAACTTTTTAAAAAAATAGAAAACATCCGATCAAAAATAGGATGTAAAAAATTATTGAGATCAATAACAAAAATTAATTAACATTATGAAATAAAACAAACGAAATTTTATTACATAATTTATGAAACGTTATTTACTCATTTTTATACTTCCCATCCTTATTCCTGGATGTACTTTAATTCCTAAAGAAATGATTTCTCAAGCAGCAAAAGCAACGACGTTTGTGATCTCTTCTCATTCCTGATCTATCAAGAAAGGGTTTAGCAACCTGTTTTGCTTGAAAAAGTCCTAGTAACTAAAGCCGTTCCTTTCTTAATCACCCTGTTGTCTTTATGGATGAGGTAGCTAACTGACATAGTGACGTCTAACTCATCCTATATCCCAACAAACAAGCGTTTTGGTCATTAACCAATTCATATAAGAACTTCTTGGCAAGAGTATATGGGGGTTGTATGATTACCGAAAAAATAATAACTATATGCGACACTATCAACTGTGTTCTTCTATCTGTGATTTTACCTCTTCCAGTGGCCTAGAAACACAAATCTTATTTGGCGAACGCCTACTTTCTAATAACAGAACAACCTATGCCTACTCACAACTGATTTTTCACTCCCCGCATTGGGTGCCTTATCCGGGTAAGGTATTATCCTTTGATGAGTGTATAGGAGTTGAAGATTATTGCACCCCTAATGCTGTTGTTAACACCTTCGATGCTTATCTCTCTCCCTGGGGCCTTCCCCTTCCCTTCGGCACACCCTTATCTATGACAAGTAAAGGCCGTGTACTCCTTCCTATAGAGATCGTGCAGTACCTACATTCCAAATACAAAACAAAAGGCATTCCCTTTTGCAATACAAAGCATGTTCGGTTCTTATCTCAACCAACCTCTATCAAACAATTACTCGCACTGACGGAACTCTTCATTGGCATCCCATATGTATGGGGTGGGCGTTGCATACATCAAACCCTACCCAATATAGGAGTCGATTGTTCAGGATTTATTCATCTACTCTATCAATCCCAAGGATACAGTCTCCCAAGAAACGCAAGGGATCAGTATAGAGAATGTGAACCAGTCGCTGATTTTCATTCTCTTCCTACTGGAGGGCTTATCTTTCTCAAGCATAAGACAGAGAACCGGATCAATCACGTTATGATGAAAATCAATCATTCCATGCTTGTTCACGCTGTCGAACGGCTAAAAAAAATTACCTACGTGAAGTTAGGAGAAAATGGGGAATTCTTTAAGAACAACATGTACTGCTTTGCCAATGAACAACGAGAAGTCGTATTCGGCATACCAAAAAAAAGAGGGGCTTTCTTTTAAGCCCCTCTTTATAAACGAAACCAACGCTATTAACGTTTGGAGAATTGGAAACTCTTACGAGCTTTCTTATGACCGTATTTCTTACGTTCTTTCTTCCTAGGATCTCGAGTAAGAAACCCTTGGCTTTTTAACTCTTGTCTTGCTTCCTCTTTCTCTTTCAAAACAGCTCTTGCTAATCCCAAACGAGTAGCAATCACTTGTCCTTGAATGCCCCCACCGTTAACACGGATAACCAAATCATACTGATCAAGGCTACCAACCATTTTTAGTGGAGCTAGCACGGTCTCTCTCTGAATTTCTAACGGAAAGTATTCCTCAAAAGCTCTACCGTTTACATCGATTTTTCCGTTTCCTGGACGCAAACGGACGCTGGAAACAGCTTGTTTCCTCCTTCCTGTTGCAACGGATTCTTGTATTGTACTTTTTCCCACAGGTTACTCCAAATTAAACGGCTAATACTACCGGTTTTTGTGACTCGAAAGCTTCATATGAGTCACCTTTTACAATTCGTAAAGACTTCAACTGCTGTTTGCCCAATCGAGTTTTAGGCATCATACCCTTGATGGCATGCTCAATGATATACGCTGGTTTTCTAGCTAGCATATTTTCAAAAGGAATCTCCCTCATACCAGAAATATATCCTGTGTAGTATCGGTAAACTTTCTGAGCTTTTTTAGAGCCGGTCAAACGCACTTTTTCAGCATTAATGACAATAACACCATCCCCCATAGAAACATGAGGTGTAAAGTCAACTTTATGCTTTCCTCTCAAAATTTTTGCTACTTCTGAAGATAGTCTTCCAAGAGTTTTGCCAGTAGCATCAACAACATACCATGACTTCTGTTGATTAGAAGATTTAGCCACGGTTGTTCTCGTGTATTTTCTTTTTTCCATAACAGTATAACCACCTTATCAGAGAGGCCAAATTATAGTTTTGCCGCTGTTTTTTTCCAATAAAAAGAGTTTAAAGGACTTCTAGCTTATTACAATGTATGTATTTTATCGAATGATTCGCTAGCCAATTAAAGAATTTCCTTGTTCTAGCAAACCGTCTATATAGTTGATGTCGTAATCCGATTGAAGAAATCTAGGATTATCCATCATGAACTGGTGGAAAGGAATCGTTGAATTGACTCCTCCAATATGAAACTCTTTCAATGCCCTTTTCATAATAGCCACAGCCTCGGTTCTATCTTTGCCCTTAGCTATTACTTTCGCTATCATAGAATCATAATGAGGGGGAATTGAATACCCGCTATAACATGCCCCGTCTACACGAACCGAAGGACCTGCGGGAGGTAAATAATATTCTAATCTACCTGGAGATGGAGCAAAATTATTGCTTGGATCCTCCGCGTTGATTCTGCATTGAATAACGTGCCCTTTAAATTCGATATTTTTCTGTTTCCAGGGCAATTTTTCTTGCATGGCAACACGAATTTGCGCTTTGAGGAGATCTATACCAGTCACCTCTTCCGTAATTGTATGCTCGACTTGAATGCGCGTATTCATCTCCATAAAATAAAATTTACGGTTCTGATCTAGCAAAAATTCAACCGTACCGACTGAATGATATCCCGCACTTTTAGCGAGCTCTACCGCCATTTTCCCTACTTTTACTCTAATCTCAGGGGTCAAAATAGGACTGGGAGCCTCTTCTATCAATTTTTGGCGACGTCTCTGTATTGTACAATCTCTCTCACCTAGATGCACATAGTTACCAAATTTATCCCCTATAATTTGGAC
>CALGBW010000043.1 GCA_937884635.1 uncultured Chlamydiaceae bacterium | reverse complement strand
ACTATTTACGTCCTTTGCTTGAAAGAGAGCAGATTCGAGTCGGGGAGATTGTAAGTGTAGAGCCAGCTTATATTCGTGTGAATCTGCATGCGTACAATACCTATTCTGAGATAGATACTCTTGTGCGGGTCTTGCAAGAATTATCTTCTTCTGTACTTGTTTGATTTCAAATTAGAAAAAGGTCGTAATAGGATCTACATCGACCAACAGTTTTACTTTTTTAGAGATCTTTTTGATGCTTAGCGCTTTGTGTAATGCCTTATTTGTGTTCAGCACATGCTTGCTTTTCATTAAAAACTGGTAGTAAAACTGATCTTTTACTTTGAAATGACCACATGGTGAAATAGGAAGTAGGTCGGTTTCTTTCCCTATGTATGTTCTGACTTGCTTATGGATGAACTCAGCCTCTTGTAGGGTGCTAGCCGCATCTTTCCCAAAGAGGATACAGCGAATGAGTCGTGTGTAAGGGGGATAGCTGCAAAATAACCTTCCCTTGATTTCCCATTCATAAAAAGAAGGAAAATCTTGATCAATGGCATACTGAATCGTTTGGTTATCAGGAAGGAAACTCTGTACGATGACCTCTCCAGGTAGGTGGCTACGTCCGGAGCGACCAGCGACCTGTGTAATTAACTGGAAGACTTGTTCGGCAGAACGGAAGTCTGGGATATATAATCCAGAATCTCCATTAAGTATGATGGCAAGTGTGACAAAGGGAAAATGCATTCCTTTGGCTATCATCTGCGTTCCAATCAGAACATCTGCTTTTCCTGTAGAAAATTGGTGAAATAAATTTTGTATGCTACCAGGGGTCTGTGTTGTATCGGAGTCAACACGAAGCGTACGAATGTTAGGAAAGATTTTTTGTAGTGAGCTTTCTATTTTTTCTGTTCCCGAACCGCGGTATTGCAAAGTCATGTTCGCTCTACATTGGGGACAGGAGGTTTGGGGAACTTTTAGTGTGTAGTTACAAAAATGACAGAGTAATGAGTTGTCATACTTATGAAACGTTAATACGATGTCACAATGTGGGCAGCGTAAAACGTGTTTGCATTCAGAGCAGGAGACGTTGGTGTGATACCCGCGACGATTTAAAAATACTAGAGCCTGTTCTCCTGCTTGCAGACGCTTTTCAATTCCCTGTAATGCGGCGCGAGAAAAGAGAGATTTGGTTTTTTCTTTTTCTTCATTCATGTTGACTAAGGTCACTTTTGGAGGAGAAGAGGCTATTGCCTTAGAGGGAAGAACGGAAAGCGTGTATTTCTGTGATAAAGCATTTGCATAGCTTTCAATACTAGGAGTTGCACTGCCTAATATAACAGTAGCCTGGGCTAATTTACCTCGCATGACGGCAACATCACGGCCTTGATAACAGGGGAATAATTCATTTACTTGTTTGTAAGCTGTATCCTGTTCTTCATCAACAACGATTAAGCCTAAGTTTTTAACAGGGCAGAATAAAGCAGATCGAGGACCTACAACAATATGGATTTTCCCCTCAGAGATTTCTTTCCAAACGGTCTTGCGCTCTTTATCAGAAATTTTGTTATGTAGGACACCGACTTCTCGGCCGAAATGTGCTTTTAAAAGCGTGACGACTTGCACGGTAAGAGCAATTTCTGGGACTAGGAAAATTACATCACGATTGAGCTCCCTAGCTTTACGAATAGCTCGGAGGTAGACTTCTGTCTTACCACTTCCTGTAATTCCAAATAGCAAATGTGTACGAAACACGCCTTTGAATAAAGTGTCTGTGATTTTTTCTACCGCTACTTTCTGCTCAGGGTTGAGTACGATTGGTTCTGGAAGCTCAGGTAAGAGGTAGGAGATTTGATCTTCAGTAATAGGAAGAACCTTTTTCTTTTTTTTATTTGTGGCACCAGACTCTTCTTCATCTTCTTGTTTTGTTACAAGATCCTCAGCCGCACTTGAAAGGGCTGGTAGGAACAAATGCAGAGTTTTGCCTAAAGGAGTGAAATAGTACTGGCTCATCCATAGCATCAGTTCCATTAGATCTTTTGATAGGGTAATACCAGATGCAATATGACTATGAATGGGAAGGATGGCTCCTTGAATGTTTGTAAAATCTTTTATCTTATAGATAATTCCAGAACGTTCTTTGCCTCGAATAGGCACGCGTACAGCCATACCCTCTTGAAGAAAGGAAAGAGATTCTGGGATGCCATAGTCTAGTACTTTACTAAAATTTGCGTGAACTATGACTTCTGCGTATAGGCGAAAGGTTGATGAGTCAGTAGGTTCCATAACGCTCTTTTTAATTCAGGGGCTTTTTCATAGTGTAAAGAAGAATAAAGAGCGACCCACGTTGTATTGTCCTGAGTGTAGGGGTGATGGTGCTCGGCCTGAGGGATTGTATATTTTAGCAAATTTAAAGGGGATAGATATAAGCAATGGTCAGGATTCTGATCCCACGGTGTGGTCTCTTTACTAGAAAAGGTAGCAAGCCGACAAGGAAATAATTGCTGAGTAAGAATTTTAGCAAGTCGGTTGAAAAAAAGAATTTCTTCTTCAAAGTCTTCATGTACATAAATGCAACAAGGAATGACAAGAGGAGGAAGGTCTGGTAATTCATCCAGGACGGAGTACCGAGCCTGTATCAGTGTTTTGTAAGAAGTAGTTGGATATACGGGGCTAGATAACCATGAAGACAACTTTCTTCTTTCCATTACCTCCGTTTTTGCAGGATGTGTTGGCCGTTGTGGAGCATTCTTTGCAGGAGATAGGGGGATTTGATTTTCTTTACTAAGTATTGAGGAAGAGTCGAGTGCTTTCTTTGTCGTTGGTTTTTGAATAGGGACAGGAGGCAGACAAACGGGAGGTTTCTCTTTAATGAGCGAACTGAGCGTTGTAAGGGAAGGATAGTAAGATTCTGTGTAACGGGAAATTAGTTGTGAGGTAATGAGTTCAACAGGATTCATGCGTACACGGTTCTTTCTTTTTGAGCCGGTCTTAGGTTGAGTATAAAGGTCTGTGATGTATTTTCGCAATGAGTAGCATCGTCATAAAAACGGAAGTTTACTTGCGTTGCAATCGTTTTTTTGTTACATGGTCTGTTATTTTCTAGAGCGGAAGAGGTTGTTTATGAGCAGACTTAAAGGGCTAATATTGGTTATTTGCTTAGGGGTGACGATGCCTTGCTTGGCTGCTAAGAAACCACACAAAAAAGTGGGAAGTAGCGAGAGTGCCCAGTTGCATTGGGAATCTTATACTGACGCTGTCTCTAGGGCTAAGAAAGAAGGTAAATATGTTTGTTTATTTTTCACAGGCTCTGACTGGTGTATTTGGTGCATGAAAATGCAACAGCAGATTCTATCTTCTTCTGAGTTTATGCAGTTCGCTAATGCAGAATTGTGCATGGTAGAAGTAGATTTTCCTCAGAAAAAACCTATTGAAGATAGCCTTCGCCAGCAGAATAGACAACTCAAATCTCAATTTGATGTAACAGGTTTCCCCACATTGGTGTTTATCAATGGGAACGAGGAAGAAGTTTTGCGTGATGGTTTCCGACATGGTGGCGGTAAGGCATATGTAGACCAGCTGAGAGCTTCGTTAAAGGCGAAAAAGAAATCCTAAAGCTGCGTTCATTCCTCTCTTAGGAGGGGAATGGGGTCTTTCTTGGCCTTAAGGAGAAGGCAACATACACGCTTGGAAATAAACATTTGCTAGCTTATAGTGAATCCCCTCGGTAATACACAAAATGCTCTACCCATTCTTGGGTATGGTCTGCACAAAACATAATTTCAATTAGGTGTTCACTTATGTCTGAATCTCCAGACTACTTGCAACAAGAGGATTATCTTTCTCGAGAAGGGAAACTACAAGATATTCGTTCTTTAGGTATAAACCCCTATCCGTATGAGTTTTCTCCCTCTTCTTCTGTATCTTCTATTCAAGAAGAATTTTCTTCTCAGGCAATAGGAGATAGTGAAGCTGCGATGCAACGCAGCACACCAAAGGTTCGTTGTGCAGGTCGTTTAATTCTTTTCCGCTCTATGGGGAAAAATGCGTTTGGGCATATCCTAGATGGGGATCAGAAGATTCAGGTGATGTTCAATCGGGAGTTTTCTTCTGTAGAAGGTTTATCTCATGATGCTGGGATTACTCCATTAAAATTTATCGAGAAGAAACTAGATTTAGGGGATATCCTGGGTATAGAGGGATTTTTATTTTTTACTCATTCTGGAGAGTTAACAATCTTAGTTGAAAAAGTAACACTTCTCTGTAAATCCCTTCTTTCTTTACCAGATAAGCATTCCGGTCTGACTGATAAGGAAGTCCGCTACCGTAAACGTTGGTTAGATTTAATTGCTTCTAAGGATGTGAGACAAACCTTCTTAAAAAGAAGTACTATTCTCAAATTAATCAGAGAATACATGGATTCTCATGACTTTTTAGAAGTGGAGACTCCTATCTTACAGACTATTTATGGCGGGGCTGAGGCCACTCCCTTTACTACGACGTTGCATGCTTTGCATGCGGATATGTTCTTGCGCATTTCTTTAGAGATTGCGTTGAAAAAATTACTTGTTGGTGGGGCTAAGCGCATTTACGAAATTGGGAAAGTTTTTCGTAATGAAGGGATTGACAAGACGCATAATCCAGAATTTACGTTATTAGAGGCTTATGCTTCTTACGTCGATTACAATTATATTATGACATATGTGGAAAATTTAGTTGAATACTTAGTCAAGGCCCTAAATAACGGTAACACAGTTATTACATATTCCCATCTGAAGTCAGGGCCACAGCAGGTTGACTTTAAAGCTCCTTGGGTACGTATGACCATGAAGGAGAGCATTAAGGTATACGGTGGTCTAGATGTAGATAGTATGAGTGATGAGGAATGCAGGGAAGTACTGCGCACACGGACAGCCCTCCCTGAAAAGGCATTTGTTCAGGCCTCTAAAGGATCGTTAATTGCTTTACTATTTGATGAGTTTGTTTGTGACCAGCTTATCGCTCCTCATCACATTACAGATCATCCATTAGAAACAACACCTTTGTGCAAGACTTTGCGATCAGGGGATGATTCTTTAGTAGAGCGGTTTGAAAGCTTTTGTTTAGGCAAGGAATTATGCAACGCATATTCCGAACTGAATGACCCGATTAAACAACGGACGTTGTTAGAGATGCAAATGCAGAAAAAAGCATTAGATCCTGATAGCGAGTATCATCCTATAGACGAAGAGTTTTTAGAAGCTTTATGTCAAGGAATGCCTCCTGCTGGCGGGTTTGGAATCGGGATAGATCGTCTCGTTATGATTCTGACGGATGCCGCTTCTATTCGGGATGTGTTATATTTCCCTATTATGCGTAGGTTGGAACATCACTCAGCGGAATAGCCACTGAGTGAAAGCAATGGTTTTTTTTAGTCTATTTGCTTGATCACAGGACCGGATTTAGAGTCTTCTATATAGAACCCTAAGGAAGCGACCTCTTTTCTGAGAGCATCTGCTTTTTCCCAGTTCTTTTCCTTGCGAGCTGCCTCTCGTTCGTCGGCGAGTCTTTGGATGTGATCGGGGATTTTCTTCTCGTCCGCGAAGGAAAGAACACCTAAAACGCTATCTACTTTCTGCATGATATGCAGTGTGTGTAGGGCGTCTAAGGCTGAAAAGGGGGAGTTATCCATGAGATTATGCATATCCCGTACAAAGTCAAATAGTGCGGCTAGGGATGCAGAGATATTCAGGTCATTGGCTAACCCTTGTTTAAATCTTTCTAAAAAGATTTTCCCGGTATCAATAACTTCTGTAGAGTGTTCTTTCCCTTCCGGATAAGGAAGCTCTAAACGTGTAATAAAGTCATTTAAACGTTTTAATGTTTGTCTGCTTGCTCGCAGACCCTCTTCCGTGAAGTTGAGCTGCATACGGTAATGGCTTTGTAGTAGCAAGTAACGAACTTCTTTCCCAGAAAATCCCTGCGCGAGTAGATCACGAAGTGTGAAGAAATTGCCCAGGCTCTTTGACATTTTCTTTCCATTGACTAGTAAATGTTCTGAATGAAGCCAGTAACGAACAAAGGGTTTATGAGAAAGCGACTCTGACTGGGCAATTTCATTTTCATGATGAGGGAAAATATTATCCACTCCACCAGCATGGATATCAATGCTTTCTCCTAAAAGATGCATAGACATAATCGAACATTCTAAATGCCAGCCGGGTCTTCCTTTACCAAATGGACTTTCCCAGTAGATATTTCCATCGCGCTCTTCTTCATAGGCTTTCCATAAAACGAAATCACTCAGATGATCTTTATCATATTCATCACAAGCAACCCTAGAACAGCTTTGTAATTCTTCCAGGCAGAGATGTGATAATTTTCCATAATCAGGAAATTTTCTTATGGAGAAGTATACAGAACCATCCTGACCTTGGTAGGCAACGCCTTTTTCTATCAGAGTAGAAATGGCTTCTATCATTTGTGGAATATAGTGCGTAGCATGTGGATAAGCATCAGCGGGGAGAATATGTAACTGAGCTAGATCTTCAAAGAATGCATGTGTGTAAGGTTGGGTATATTCTTCAAGAGAAACACCTTGTTTGCAGGCGCCAGCAAGAGTTTTATCATCCACATCCGTGATGTTCATCACATGATGAACAGCATAATCAAAGAACAGCAATGTCCTTTTCAAAAGGTCTTCAAAGACGTAAGTACGAAAATTTCCTATGTGAGCGAAGTTATATACTGTCGGGCCACAGGTGTACAATCGAACGGGGGTATTCCCTGGAACAAACAATTCTTTTTCTCTGGATAGAGTGTTGTAAAGAAATACACAAGGCTCATCTACCGGCATATCACTCTCGTTTGTGGTTATCCTGTGCTCTTCAGGCTGCAAAAGACTGTCTAAAGTGTGAATTAGAAACAACCCAAGATAGGGGTGACAGCTAGATTGAGGCAGGGATTTTCAAGAGGGAACCTATAGTAAAGAATATTAAAAGTCAAGGTGAGGGCTGCTTCCGACTAAGCTAGAAGGGCTTCTAAGGATTTTTATTTGGTTTTAATAAAAAAAACTCTATATACAAGAGAAGAGTAATAAAATGCTTTCAGCTAGTTTTCTGGGTGTAAAGGAGAGGGAGTATATGATTTCTCTGCGAAGTAAGAAACACGGTGTCTTGAGGTTTCTCAAGTGTTTGACAGTTCTTACATTGGGGGCAACGTCCTCACATGTGTATGCGCAAGACTCTTCTTCTGTAGTGTGGCATGAAAATTATCAGGAAGCTTTGAAAGAGAGTTCAGAGAAAAAACTTCCTTTGTTGTTGTTTTTCTCGGGATCTGATTGGAACGGCCTATGCATGAAAATTCGTAAGGAGGTTCTGGATTCTGGATCCTTTGCTGAAAAGGTAAAAGATAAGTTTGTTTGTGTAGGGGTGGACTTTCCTAAGCATGTTACTCAAGAAAAATGCGTATCTCAGCAAAATAAACACTTAAAATCTCAATTTAGTGTTAGGGGCTTCCCTTGTCTTCTTTTGCTTTCTTCTGATGAAAGAGAAGTATTCCGTATTAGTTCTTTCGGAAGTATTTCTGGTTCTGCATTAGCTGATCATCTGTGCTATATTGTGGAGAGTGATGCCACTTTAAGAAGAGTCTTCCCTCAGTTAGCTAGCCTTTCGATGGAAGATCTGGTTACGTATTACCAATTGGCGGAAGAGCTTTCTAGAAGGGATTTCATGGCTAGTGCTTTGGAGTATGGGGTCAAGGGAGAACACCCCTTTTTCCTAACAGAGAAGTTCCGTTTGTTAGTTAGCGCTGGGAAGATGGATTCTCTAGAGTGCCAAAATATTAAGGAGCGTCTCTTACAGCAGGATCCAGATAATGCTCAAACGCATTTTACTGTTGCTCTGATCGAGTTTCAAGAACTTGCAAAGAGAGCTCGGGAAGGGGCTCACCAAGAGGTAAGTCAAGTTGTTGCTCCATTAGAAAAATACCTGCAGCTATTTGGTCAATCTAACCAAGAAAACAAGTGGCGTGTAGAAATGATGATAGCACAATTTTATTTGGAGTCAGATCAGTGGAGTAATGCATTAAAGCATGCTGAGGTGGCTTTTGAAAATGCACCAACTGAGATGCGCGCGCCTATTTCTCGTTCGTTGGATTACATTCGGCATCAATCATAAGACAAAGTAACTCGCTTTTCGTGGGTTCTTTCAGCTCTTTTGTTTCTTGAGGATGATGAGCAGGCTTCTTAGCAGCCTGCTGCTTAAGTTTTGCAGCTAGCTCAGGAACCTTACTTTTGAAATCAAGGATCAGCTTGTGAAAATCAGGTTGTGAAAGTTTACCATTTGGTGAGACGATAATCTGGCACGAAGGAAGCTCATGACGAACGTGACGGAAAGCTTCTCGAACCAACCGTTTGAAATAATTTCTTTCATTGGCTTTGCCAAATTTCTTAGACACAGTTATCCCTAACCTACAAGAAAAGGGATAACGCGTTAAAGCTACGTGAAAAGAGACTTGACTTCCTCGACAATATGATCCCGTACGCGTGACATAAAGAAATTGTTTTCTTTTTAAAAGACGCGCCTTTTTGGGCAGGGTAAGAAGTGGCACAAATACTATTTTTATAGATCGATAAGAGAATGTCTACCGTGACGACGACGACGGTTCAATAAGTTTCTTCCGTTTTTTGTGGCCATGCGTGCTCGGAAACCAACAGAATTTCTGCGTTTTCTCTTGCTGGGTTGATATGTTCGTTTCACCGTATTCTCCCGGGATTGTAAGAAAAAATTATTCTAGAGAACTCTAGGACTCCTGGATATATCAAATTCCAGAGAACTAGGATACAAATCAGATGGTTTTTATGGAATACGAAAACATTTTTTTTGATAGCTTTTCTCACAGGAAGCAGTAAACGTATAGAGTCCTACTCTCTTCCTTGTCAAAAAGTAGGAGAATTAGGTACATTAGTCCCTTTAAAGTCGCATAGAGGTGTTCTCTGTGCGTGTATGGTTTTAGGACTTCCTTATTTGCAAAGGAAAAGTCTTTGCAGGAAAGGTCAGGTTCAATAAACTGTATTCGGTTCTTTATTAGCATTGAGCGTTTTCCCTTTCGTGTCTTTTACTCAGAGTAGTGGGTGGATATAGGATAAGGAAGTAACGCGAGAGACAGGATTGTAGATCTTGTTTTCTTTAGAACTATCGAGAAAGGCATATTTCATGAGAGTTAGTTCATCCATTAAAGCAGATCCGTCGAAAGGGGATAAACTTGTACGTCGCAAAGGACGTCTTTACGTAATTAACAAAAAAGACCCTAACCGTAAGCAACGTCAGGCGGGACCTGCTCGCAAGAAATAATTAAATTAGTTTTAGGTGAAAAAGCATGGCTAAAAAGTCGGCAATAGCGAGAGAAGTGAAACGTCGTCGATTGGTAGAAGCGAATTTTAAGAGGCGAGAAGAACTTCGTAAATTGGCAAAGAGTTTGTCAGTTACTGAAGAAGAAAGAGAGAACGCTCGCGTGGCTTTGAATAAAATGAGAAGAGATACTTCTCCTTCTCGTTTGCATAATAGATGCTTATTGACTGGGCGTCCTCGTGGTTATTTGAGAAAATTTGCTATTTCGCGAATTTGCTTTAGACAAATGGCTTCTATGGGGGAAATCCCAGGGGTAGTTAAGTCTAGTTGGTAGACGCTTTTCCCTTTTTCTCATTTATAAACCACCGGGTTAAACCTGGTGGTTTTTTTGTGTCTAGATACCGAAGATATTTCTAGTAAGTGGTTGGAAATCGTACTTTATGTAAAGTGCTTACGGAGATCTGGTAGGTTTTTTACTTTTTCCCATTGATTCATTCCTTTCTTCCATACCCATATTTCCATAGGGTTGATATTTTCTCGTGAGCCTCTGTTTTTCAAGGAAGTAAGTAAGTCTTCTATGTTTAATGGGCCAATATTGTTTTTCTGCATATCCAAGTAAAACCATTGTTCTTCTGTAGCAGGAAAACTTTTTGCTGCAGCGGTCTCTTCCACTAATTGGGGAGGAGAAAAGAGTTGCGAGAAGCTATTATACTGTAAGTCATCC
>CALGBW010000042.1 GCA_937884635.1 uncultured Chlamydiaceae bacterium | reverse complement strand
GGTAATACAAAAATTATTCTGCACATTTTCTGTTTCAAAAAGAGACTTTGCGACACAATTTGGTTGTTCTTTTGATACATACTTTATTCATAGCCGGGCACGGCTATTGAGTATGGAGCATGCGGGATTGATACAAAATAAAGAGTGCTCTTTAATTGTAACACCCCTAGGAGAACTATTTGTTCGTATTATAGCAACAGCTTTTGATGCCTATTTCCTTCAGGAGGTTGCTCCCTAGCCAAGGTTTCCATATGAAACGTGTGATTATTATAGGTGCTGGTATTTCTGGCTTAACTACCGCATGGTGGTTGCATAGACGATTCCCTCGTTTAGAGATTGTCATACTAGAAAAAACATCTTCTGTAGGAGGAATGGTTTATTCTGAACATCCAAAAGATTTTCATTTAAATCTAGGCCCCAAAGGGTTTTTAACCTATCGAGGAGGTGAGTACACTTTAAAGCTCATCCATGACTTAGGGCTACAGAAATCTCTTGTATTCAGTCACCCGACAGCAAGAACACGCTATGTACACTGTGAAGGGAAAACACAACGCGTTTCTCTTTGGTCCTTATGTAAACAAGGACTTCCTCTGGCTATCCTGAAAGATCTATGTGCCTCTCGCTATATGGAGGACAGCACCGTAGAATCGTTCCTTGCTAGGCACAGCACAAAACGGCTGATCCACAACCTGTGGAATCCGATTACCATTGCCACCTGCGCAGGGCATAGTGATATTTTATCCACACACATGGCCTACCCTAACTTAGCCAAAAAAGAAGCTTCCCATGGATCTATTATTAGAGGATATCTCAAAGATATCTGTAAGAAAAAGCCCTCTACCTATTTAGCTTCTCTACGACCTGGGATGCATGTTTTAGTGGATGCACTTCGAGAAAAAATTCCAGCACAGTGGTGCTTATCCACTCCTGTTTCCAAAATAATTAGCACACCTGGTGAAGTGCGTGTCCAAACCACCCTGGGCGAGGTTACAGGCGATCTGGCTATCTACACAGGCCCTATCCATGTGCTGCCAGATCTTCTTGATACCCCTGGCGTCAAACAATTAGCGAAAAAAACCTCCTTATGGGAGCTATCTTGTGTTTGCATGGGGTGGAATACTCCTAAGCTTCCTATTCCAAAAGGATATGGAATGCTCTTTGCTGATGAATTTCCTTTACTAGGTATCGTTTTTCAATCACAAATTTTCCCAGATCAACTGCCAGGGAAAACCTCCATTGCCTTGTTATTGGAACATCGTTGGCATAAAGATCAGGCATATGCCTATGCCCTTTCTGTCGCTTCCCAGTACCTATCGATTAGCACTCCTCCCGATGTCTTCTCAGTGTTTTCCCCTGAAGATGGTCTCCCCCAACACCATGTTGGATTCCTAGCCGTACGACAAGCATGTCTAGCCTCCCTACCTCGTAATTTACGTATTGTCGGGCAAAATATCTTTGGCCCTGGGTTAAACCGCTGTACCTCATCTGCATTTCAAACTGTAGCATCACTGTCCATATAATCCCTATCTCATCCCGAAAGGGGGAGGGGATTACATACAAACAAAGTTGTTTATAGGTTTTTCAGAACAGCTACCGGTAAAATCATGAAGAAGAGAAAGCCTCAATGCTCTTCTCTTCAAGATAGAAACTTCTGACATAACGAAAGGGTTCCAGCAAGCACTCCCCCTGAAAATTCTTCCCGGTATCTAGGACGGATTAGCTTGTTCTCCACTTGTTCTAACAAATGCCTCTGTAGTAAAACTCCTTCCCCTAAATCCTGGTATGCATGAGCTAGTCCCACAACACAACGCATATCCAAAGCCGTACGTAAAGAAGAACGCTCTATATACTGAGCATAGGGATGGCGTGTGACTTTCCAGTCCGCGGTAACCTCTTCCAAGATTTCCCTAGCCCTCATCGGGTTTTCTAACTTCAAAAAGGCCTCCGCTAAGTCTATTTTCATTGTATAGTATAGATATGCCCATCTTTTCGTATCTGCTCCCCTCAGAGTAATCTCTGAAAATTCAGCTAAGGCTTTTGTCCACCATGTTACCCGATCCCTGAGATCATGTTCTGCATAACCTAACAAAATATAAGACAAAGGCAGGAGAGTAGAATGCGGGAATTGAGAAGCAAAACGGTCTAAATGCTGGCGCGCTTCAGGATCTCCAGAACAATACTTCTCAACAGGATAAGCCAAAAGATATAGTAGATCTCCCTTAGGGAGGGACGACATCCCCTGCTGATAAAACTGCAACTCCTCTTCCGTACGTACATCAGCATAACGCCCCCAGATTTCCCTTACTACCGTCTGAGCTAATGGGCTTCCTTTTGAAAACCAAGAAGATAAACAACTCACCGCCTCTATATCCCCCTTATACAGAATCCTATTACAAAGATTCAAAAGAGGGTCTTCAGGGGCTTCCTTACCCTCGAGATATCGTGTCCATGCAACGAGCTTATCTTTAATTAAAGAGTCTGGGATAGATGACAAACATGCGTGTAACTGTACAATCTCTTCTTGTCGTTTATGCTCTTGCACACAGTCAACGACTGGGGATGTAGGGAGAGAACGAGACTGTTCCCACATATCCTGAAGCATTCTTCCCTGCAGCTCATCTACTGAGATGCTATGCAGGGATGCCTGCCGACAAATACGTAAGATAGGCGTTGAAGATCCCGGATCCTCAAATATCTGTATTATCTTATATAAATCATCATAAGAGGTAAAGGGAGCGGATTCCAATAGATGATGACAGTCTCTGAATTTCCTTTGTTTAGCATAGGTGAACAACAATCCTAAACGGGCTTCCTCACGATTCCACCCTCTAAAAGACAATAGAAAGTATTGTTCTCCTTCTTGGTATTGTTCCTGCCTACAAGCAAGACAGCCTAAGTATTCATACAACTGCGGTAATAAAGCCCCTAATTTTTTTGCATGGGGCAATGCAGAAAAAAAAGCTTCTTCCGCTTTCTGGTATTCCTTCTTAAGGTAATGATAACTGCCTAAGAAGAAATAATACTCCGGATAATAGTGATGTTCTGGCACGAATACAGAAGCTCCGCAAGTGAGCAGTGGCCCCATGGAATCTATATTCTTTTGATTACGTAGAGCCTGCAATAAAGAAAAATACCCGTATTGCAATAACGGAGTGCTTAAATCCCTACCATAATCTACTAATACCTGTAATATATGCGCTCCTGCTTGCGCATTCCAAGAAAGCAACTGCAAAGCATACGTGAGTAAAATCCCATGAACAGGCTGTGAGCGAATCACCTCTCCTTTCATAACCCGCGATAATAAGTCTTTTACCGCCTGATCATAAGCAGATTCCGCAAGACAGTAAGGGAGCACAAAAGAAATAGGATCTTCCCCTTTTTCCTTTGCTTGAGTTAGGAGCAAAGCCTGTTTTGTTTTTTTCAGAAACGCATATTCCACCTCTTTTGTATCTGGGTGGGGACTACATGCTCCTTTGTCTATTTGCCGTTCCAGCTCTTGACAAAGGGCTAAAGCCTGCTCGTATTGCTGTCGTTCTTTAGCTAATAAAATTTCCTGTTTACGATCATCATACCCGCTGTATAGAGTCATACTATATAGCTGTAGGAATAACGTATCCTGAAAAGGATCTCCCTGCCCTAACACCTCACGCAGTTGCTCAATAAGAGTATGCAGTGATACTTTTTCAAAATTGATTTTCTGCAAAACAGTCCGAATCGCTTGCCTAATATGAGGAGGAATGTGCGCAACCGGTAAAAGCCGCTGTACAATAGCTATACTATCTTCTTGTCTCCCTCTCTTTACGCTTTTACTGACATATTGCTGCACAAGCCATGCAACCGTTTCCCATTCCTTCCTTGATAAATGAGGCGCCTCTTCACAAATACGATCAACAAAAACAGAAAAAGCTTCTTCACAAGGTGTTTCTGTTTGCAAAAGAGAATGGATATCCGCACAGCAATGACCAAAAGAAAGCGGAACAGCAAAACAAGGCACACTGAAACATGCAGCAAAGACTATGATGACCGGCAAACATCCTTTCCACATATCCTTCGCCAATACTAAAAATTTATAGCGGTTATACAAAAAAAACCTTTTCCTAACGAGGAATTCTCACAGAGAATGTCTCTGTAATAAGAGAATTAACATACTGATGAACAAAATCATACAAAAGAAAATAAGTCTCACAACTAATTTTATGTATGAATTTACTGATAAAAAATTGTTGCATGAATTTAAACAAAAAAACTAATTAGCAATTAATTAGTAGAAACAGTTTAAAATGATGACAGAGGACGCTTTTCATGGCGCTAAAAGACACAGCAAAAAAAATGCATGACCTGTTGGAAAGTATCCAACATAACTTAATGAAAGCTGAAAAAGGCAACAAAGCAGCTGCACAAAGAGTACGTACAGATTCGATTAAATTAGAAAAGATCGCTAAAGTATACCGCAAAGAATCCATTAAAGCAGAAAAATCTGGTTTAATGAAGCGTAATAAAATTGCTGCTAGATCTGCAAAAGCTGCTGTTAAATCAACACCAGCAAAAGCTAAGAAAGCAGCTCCTAAAAAAGCTGTTCGCTGCGCCGCTAAGCCTAAAGCAGTAGCTAAAAAAGCTCCTGCGAAAAAAGCAGTTGCTCCTCGTAGCAAAGCAAAAAAAGCTGTTAAAAGCCGCTCCGCAAGAAAATAGTCCATTTTCTTCATTCTGAAGAGGAAACACCTCTCCTCTTCAGAGTGATCCTTTCCCTTGCACACCTCTTCTTCTTGTGCTAACCTTCTCCTTCATAAAGAATCAACATAAAGGATGCTTTTATGGTCTCCCGTTTATTTCTGTGCCTCACTCTTTTGCTGAGCTTTTGCCAGGGTTTTGCAGAAGAAGAAGCTCTACAACAAAAAGGGGCGTTTGCTCAACCTGCTGTGATGTTGGCAATTGCTATTGGGTTTTTCTATTTCATCTTATGGAGACCAGAACAAAAACGTAGAAAAGCTATGGAACAGCGTAAAAGCCAACTAGCCAAAGGGGATAAAGTTACTGCAATGGGGATTGTGGGAACAATTGATGAAGTTCGTGAACACACAGTAGTACTCAACATAGCCTCTGGTAAAATTGAAATCTTAAAAGCAGCAATTTCAGAAATTGTTAGCTCCTCTAAAAACTAATTATTTCCACTACTTATGTAGTGGGATTCTCAGGACATCAGTACGGTGATTATAACCCATGTGATGTCCTTTTTATTTTCTGTTCATGGCTCTTATTTTCCTTATCCTTTCTCAGCTTCAATACTACGCGGAGCTGGATTTCTACCTTCTTGCTAAAATACAAGATTGACTGGTATAGTGCGGACAACTTCAGGGTAGGGTAACCCTGTATTTACGTTGTTCCACAAGTGCGAAGTGGATGAATAAACTTTTTCGTCTGCAGCCTTTTCCCCTTTATGATGCAATGCGCTGTTTGACGTAATGGAGGATTTTGGCTTTCATGCAGTGGCTCTCTGGATTGTACTTTATAGGTATAGCTAGTCTCATCTTTTGCGCGATTGGTTTTATATTAGCTTCTATTATCCTTTTGGCCAGAAAATGGCTGATCAAGGTCCATCCCTGTAAGCTCAGAATTAATAATGATGAATCTCTAACAAAGACTGTCGATAGCGGGAAAACTTTATTAGACTCCCTTGTAGGAGCTGGGATTGCTATCCCCTCACCTTGTGGGGGAAAGGCTTCTTGTAAACAGTGCAAGGTACGTATTACAAAAAGCGCTGACCAACCCTTAGAAACAGAAAGAGCCACCTTCTCTAAACAGCAGTTAGAACATGGTTGGCGGCTAGCATGCCAAACAAAAGTACAACATGACCTAGGTTTAGAACTAGAAGAGCGGTGCCTAAATGCTTCTTCTTGGGAGGGGACCGTCGTATCGAATCAAAACGTAGCAACCTTCATCAAAGAGCTCGTTGTTTCCATTCCAGCTGACCGGCCTATTCCCTTCAAACCTGGAGGGTATTTACAAATTTCGGTTCCTTCTTATGAAACGAATACATCGGATTGGAAGCAGACAATGGATCCCCTATACTACCCAGATTGGGAACAGTATCATTTATTCGATACGCCCATCCATTACAAAGAATCTGCACCGGGGGAAACGAACAAAGCATATTCTTTAGCTTCTTATCCAGCGGAGCTTCCTTTAATTAAATTCAACGTACGCATTGCTACGCCCCCACTAGTTAATGGAAGGCCCAATGCAGAGATTCCTTGGGGAATTTGCTCATCCTACATCTTTTCCTTAAAACCTGGAGACAAGATTACGGTTTCTGGGCCCTATGGGGAGTCCTTTATGAAAGAAGACGACCGGCCCGTGATCTTCCTCATTGGAGGGGCTGGTTCATCTTTTGGTCGGAGCCATATTCTAGACTTGCTTCTAAACAAAAAAACACAGAGAGAATTGACTTTATGGTATGGGGCACGGTCTTTAAAAGAAAACATCTACCAGGAAGAATATGAAAAGCTTGCTTCGCTTTTCCCAAACTTCCAATATCACCTTGTGCTCTCTTCTCCTCTTCCTGAAGATTTTGCTCAGGGATGGGATAAAGACGACCCCACTAAAACAAACTTCCTATTCAAAGCCTTTGAACTAGGGCAACTAAGTAAATTAAATAATCCTGAAGACTACCTATACTATGTATGTGGCCCTGCTATGCATAACAGTAGCATTCTCAAGCTATTAGATTCGTATGGTGTAGAACGCTCTTCTATTGTTCTTGACGATTTCGGTAGTTAAACACCTGAGCCTCCTACCACGCAAAACTATAAAGACTGGCAGTGCATTGATAGTAGAGGGCTTTCCCAATACAAGAGATGGTTATAGATTAAGGATAGGAGCAGACTCTAAGAAATAGCAACTGCATAACGCAGTTACTTCTGATTATAAACCGTTGCTTTCCAATTTAACAATGACTTCGAAATGTATGATGTACCCTACGAGAGGACATGCTCCTGTAAAAACAGGAACTCAAACACGTAAGCAAAAAAAAAGGAGGCTCAGAATAGTATCTGTCCTCCCTATATTCAGCTTATGCTGA
>CALGBW010000041.1 GCA_937884635.1 uncultured Chlamydiaceae bacterium | reverse complement strand
ATGGATCTTTCCCTTATGTGGATTATTTCTTTAACCCTCAATTTAACCACTCTGCATTGTATTTAGCTGTGCAGAATAACCAGACGGGAGCTTTACAAAATTACACACGATTTTTAAATCCTAACGAAACAAGGCTCCAGTATCACCCCATACCAAGAAATCCTAATGAACCTTTTGCTCATTGCTATGGGATTTTTCCTTCAAGAGGGGGGTCATCCCATTATGCTTCGAACGGAGGTGTAAACCTCAGAGATATTGATCGTAATTTGATTCGAGCTGGTCTTTGGGGTGCGCAATTTGGTGCTGAGCTGGGGATGGTTCTCGTGCAAGACTCTTCATATGCAGAACGACGCGTAGTTCAAGCCTTTTACTTGGGAATCAGAACGGCTAATGTTATTCATTCTCTTGTTGACTTAACAACAAATATAGGACACATCATGGAACATGGCCCCACAAATGGAGAAGGGGAGCGAGCTATCCGCAATATGTTGACACTAACAGATATTTTAAGCCTAACTAATGAGAGTATTTACTTTTGCACCCCTACTGTACAACGAATTCAGCAGCGTCTGTCTCAAGGAACGGCTGCTAATTACTTGCGTAGTACGTTCTCTTCCTTGCGTGGAATGGGTCAAGTTGTAAGGGGAGCGTTAAATAGGCTAACAGCAATTACGGGTGCCATGGGGGTGGCGTGCACAGCAGGGTTAGGAGCAGCATTGACGGTGCAAATGATGAACGAGGATGAGCATGCGCTTTCTGAGCAAAGAGTAATTTTAGGAGCCCAAACTGCTATCGCCGCTGTGGCTACGGTTGCTTTAGTTTGGATAACACGAGCTAATCTTGCTAGAGCTAATCGCGAAACCCAGTAGCAGAATACATACCATTATTAAGAAGTATTAACGTAGAAATTATCCAGGGGGAGGGGTGAGCGTGAATAGCCCCTTGTCTCGCCCACAACCCACTTTCTAGAAAAAAAGAAAAATCTTAGAGCTTTTTTAATGGAGAAAAATCAACAGCGATTATAGACCTTACAAGCAGAGTCTGCATTCTGTCTAATTGCCTGAGAAAACAGCCATTCTACGCAAGAGTAGTAGATTACTTCTTTTTTCTCAGTGGTTAGTCTTATGTTCCCATGTTGTAGTAGAGTGTGTTGTCCGTGTTGTTCTCCATATTCTAGGATTGATGGCGGTGATGAAGAGGAACTAGAGCTACAATCTGTTATCACAACAGATGGTGGGACCCCAGTGGTGGGGGATTCTGATAGTGAAGAGGAAGATATCACGGAGAATGCAGTAGAAGTAGACTTTGCAGGTTATCGGGGGATATTCTCTAATCAGGAGACAGCTTCCTTGACCGGTATGTGTTACAGCATCTTACGCATCTGTGATTATTTCCAAATATATCTTTTAGGGTTAGAACCTACTCTACCGATAGCACGGCGTGGCCTGGAAAACGGTGCTGGTAATTACACATTACCTATATGTAGAGCAAACAATACGGCCTCCAATTATCCAGAGGATGTTCCACAATGGATCTATCCTTGCGGAATTACCCCTAATGGAACATTTCCTAATGGGCGAAGACCCTTTGAGCTTCTAAATCAAACTACGGGGCTGTACTCTCCGCTAGAGCATATGAATTATAGTGATTATTTTAGAGGTAGGTTTGAGGAATTAGCTCATACTATGGGAGGGCATTTGGTATTAGACGCTGTGGGAAGAGGAGGTTTTCTATTAGACGTTTGTGATAGCAGTGATAGGAGCCTTATGTTTCCTTATGGGTTGACTGGAACAGGGGACATGATTTTAAGGCACCCTAGCAATTTTACTCCGCAATACCCTTATGCTTCTGTTGGTATTAGTAATAACTTAACCGAGAGTGGTGATGCATGTCCTCGCAGAATTTTTAACTCTACTCATTTCTTTGGTGGTGGGTATCTGGGATGGGAAGAACCTGGGTTTGATCCTATCTATCCTTGTGGGATTCACCCTGATGGGCTGTTTACTGGGGAGTGGTTAGGGTTCCCTAATGGGACGATTCCAGATGGAGCGTATCCTTTTGGGTATTTTCCTAATGGAACGTTTCCTTATGTGGACTATTTCTTTAATCCTGGTTTTAACCACTCTGCATTGTATTTAGCTGTACAGAATAACCAGACGGGAGCCTTACAAAATTACACAAGCTTTTTAAATGCTAGCGAAACAGGTTTTCAGTACCACCATATTCCCACGAATTCTACAGAACCGTTCGCACGTTGCTACGATATTTATCCCAGAAGAAGGCCTATGTCGTCTTACTCTTATGAAAACGATTCTAATGATTCTGCAGAAATAGATCCCAGCTTGCTTCGAATGCGTCTTTGGGGTGTGCAGTTAGGTGCTGAGCTTGCTATGTTCTTATCTCAAAACTCTCCTTGGGCGCGACGACGTGTTATACAGGCCTTATATTTGGGAACGAGAACAGCTAATATACTCCATTCCGCGATTGACCTAGTGGATAACGTCTCTCATGTAGTGCAACATGGTCCTACTGAAGGACAGGGAGTGCTGGCTGTTCGCAACGTACTAACGTTAACAGATGCATTAAGCCTTGCTAATGATGCTATTTACTTTTCCACGCCAGCTTTACAGAGTTTACAGCGGCACATTTCTGAACGGGGTTATAGTGGCTGTCTTCGTGGGATTTGTAGTCCTTTACAGAATACGAGTCGCGTGGTTCGAAACGCTTTAGGTAGATTAACAGCAATTGTTGGAGCTTTGGGTGTGGCCTGCACCGCAGGGTTGGGTGCAACATTGACTGTGGATCTGATTAGTAATGATGAGCATGCTGCCCCAGAACAAAGATTAATTTTGGGAACCCAAATTGCTGTTGCCGCTGTGGCTACAGCTGCCCTATGCTGGATCACTCGCATAAATCAGAGTAGAGCGGATCGTGTGCGGGAGCAGGAGTAGTTTCTGAAACGTTGAATGAAGGATCATTTGAGGAAGGGGGTACAGTGCAGATGGAACTTTTTTCTTTGCGTGCAGTGCTGCGGTATGGTCTGGGTTCTGTATATTTCCCCTAATTGCAAGGACCACAAAATATAAAGAAAACTCCTTATGTTAAGTATCGTTAACACAAAGAATTATCTCGGGGGGGGGGGGGTGAGTGATAAGTAGGCTATTTCGTAAAAAATAGCAGCCTTAAGAAGAAAAGAAAAATTCTAGGCTTTTTTTCTATAGAGAAGGAAACCGAGGATATAGAGGGGTAAACTGTGTGTCTAATGGGGTTTTCCAGTTTAGCCTTATTTCTGTTGAAAAGGATGCTTTTTGAGCAAGAGTAGTAAGCTACTTCTTTTTTCTTAGTTAGTGGTGCGTCTTATGTTCCCATGTTGTAGTAGGGTGTGTTGTCCATGTTGCTCCCCATATTCTAGGCTTGAAGGTAGTGATGAAGAGGAACTAGAGCTACAGTCAGGTGGTGAGGACTCGGTGGTGAATGTAGGGAGTTCTGACTCTGAAGAGGACATTGATGAGCGTGGGGTAGAGGTAGACCATGCTGCTTATCGAGGATTACTCTCTAATCAGGATGCTGCCGCTTTAACTAGTATAGGTTACTCAGCTTTGCGAATTTGTGATTACTTACAACTGTGGCTTCTAGGGCAAGAAGATACACCGGAATCACCCAGAATACGACGTAGCATAGAGTTGGGTAACAGTACTATCCCTATATATAACGCAAGTAACACGAACCACACCTCTTTCAATCACACAGAGTCCGTGCCGCAATGGATCTATCCTTGTGGAATTACTCCTAATGGAACATTTCCTAATGGGCGAAGACCCTTTGAGCTGCTAAATCAAACTACGGGGCTGTACTCTCCGCTAGAGCATATGAATTATAGCGATTATTTTAGAGGTAGGTTTGATGAATTAGCTCATACTATGGGAAGAGGGGGTTTTCTATTAAACGCTCGAGATGAGCATGATGAGCACCTTATTTTTCCTTATGGGTTGACTGGAACAGGGGACATGATTTTGCAGCATTTTGGAAATTATACACCGCGATACCCTTATGCTTCTGTTGGTATTAGTAATAACTTAACCGATAGTGGTGGTACATGTCCTCGCAGAATTTTTAACTCTACTCATTTCTTTGGTGGTGGGTATCGAGGGTGGGAAGAACCTGGGTTTGATCCTATCTATCCTTGTGGGATTCACCCTGATGGGC
>CALGBW010000040.1 GCA_937884635.1 uncultured Chlamydiaceae bacterium | reverse complement strand
TCTGCACAGCTAAATACAATGCAGAGTGGTTAAATTGGGGGTTAAAGAAATAATCCACATAAGGGAAAGATCCATTAGGAAAATAACCAAAGGGGTACGCATTTGCTGGAATCGTCCCATTAGGAAAATCTAACCACTCCCCAGTAAACAGCCCATCGGGGTGAATGCCACATGGATAAATGGGTTCAAATCCCGGTTCTTCTAACCCTACATACCCTCCTCCAAAGAAATGAGTAGAGTTAAAAATTCTAACAGGACATACCCCATGATCAGTTAAGTTATTACTAATACCATAACGAGCATAAGGGTATTGTGGAGTAATATTTCTAGGGTGCCTTAAAATCATGTCCCCTGTTCCAGTCAACCCATAAGGAAAAGTGAGGCGTTGATCCCGTAAATCACGAGTAGTTAATAAAGACATCGGGTAACTTAACCATCCGACCCAACTATGAGACCACTCATCAAACCCTCCTCTAAAATAGTACCCATAGTCTACGTAAAGTAGCTGCTCATAGTGCCTATTGTCAGAGGTATTTAAAATCATAAACGGTCTTCTGCCATTTGGAAATGTCCCATTGGGAGTGATCCCACATGGATAAATCCATTGCGGCACACGTGCGTCTAAAGGAACGATGCTGCTACTATTAACATCATGAAACAACGCACTGCGTCGCTCCCTATTCAATGACCCCTGCCGAGAACTCAACCCCTGCTGTATTATGTGCAATTGAATGTAATCGCAAGCGCGTAAAAGAGAATATCCTACGCTCGTAAGACCAACAGCCTCTCTGTTATTAAATACTCCCCGATAAGCTGAATTCGTATAAGCCACAGCCTCAGAAGTCAACTCATCATCACTATCTGATGAGCCACCACTAACTGTCACTTCCTGTAATTCTTCCTCATTGTCCGAATCGGACAGATGTGAATAAGATAGACAAGGACAGCACACTCTGCCACAGCATGGAAACATAGGACTCACCATTGTAATAAAAAAGGGCCATCCTACTACAGGGTCACAAAAAACCCCCTTATTTTCACAACAAAGCAAGAAAAACAAAAACCCTTAAAACCTAGGTTACAAGCCCTTCAATTACCGAGGGAAGAGGTTCCCCCTAAAAACACCTTTCTTTTTCTTTCTTTGGAGATAGAGGTTTTTTGGCGTGAAATAACGAGCTTGAAAGCCGCCCCCCCCCGAGCATTCTTCTATGTTAATATCTCTTAATCATTAAGATACCTTTCTAAGCCCATTTTCTAGTCTTCGTCTCACACATTGCCCACACAACACTCCAAACTGCTTCCATACAGGAACTGTCACAACTCCCATTCAAAAAATTTATGCAAAATTGACAGAGGTCTTATTCTTCCATGGCCGCACGAGCTCTTCGAACATTTGCGCGCATCATCCAACTTAAAGCAATAGTAGCTGTAACAGCGATGGCAGCCTGTGCAATCAAAATAGTTCTTTGCTCTGAAGAATGTTGTTGATCATTACGGAGCAAATCCGTGGTCAAAGCTATACCCAAACCAGCTACGCATGCTACACCCATAGCTCCGGCAATAGCCGAAAGTCTACCTAAAGCTCCTCTAACTACACGTCTAGTACCACGTAGAGGTGCATACAGCCTAGTCAAGTACGCAACAATTCTTCCTTCAGATAACCTTTCTTGGATAACCTGAATAGTAGGCGTACAAAAATAAATAGCTTCATTAGTAAGGTGTAGCATATCTGTTAAAGTCAACATACTACGCAGGCGGATTTCCATTTCTTGCGTATTAGAACCCATCAAAGCGATATTCACAGCTGCATCGATCGTGGTATGTATGATACTCGCCGCCCTCACACCCAAATATATAGCACGGACTATACGCTGAGATACACACGGAATATTGCCCAGGCAAATAACCCCAGCCTCCGCTACTAACTGAACCACCCAACACTCTATTTGCAATGAGCTAAGTCCTCTATTACCCGCTTGATCTAAAGTACTATTCCTAACTGTTGATGTACCTACACTCCGCGTCACATTCTCACAGCTCTGAGAGGATAAATGATGGCCATTCATTATGTATAACTGAACATAGTTACATATGCGTAACACAGCATAGCCCATACTAGTAAGGCTAACTGACTCCTCTGCAAGGAATATACCGCGGTAAGCTGCCTCCACATACATAAGCGATTCATCTGTTAAAAGAGTCCCTGTTTCTTCCCCCCCCCCCCCCCTCAGATTCAACCAAGTCTCTCTCAGTCAAAACAATGTCTCGTAATTCTATTTCTTCAGGTGCTTCTAAATGAACAACACCTCTGGACCTACTACAACAAGGGAACATAAAATACTCCAAGCAATTTCATGCATAATCAGCGCTTTCAGTAGTTAACCCCACCAGCATAACGCGTTTCTTCTATAACCTTCAAAGATCTTCCCGATCCAAGAACAACCCTATCACATGATTCCAACGGCACTAAGCTTAATTGTAATCCCTATCATTTAATGGAGGGCCTGTAGAGTAAACGGGGAAAATACTTGTGCTCAAGAAGGCTTCTTTGTATAAAATGCGAGTTCTGGCCTATAGAAAAATTCAAGAAAACTAAGACTTCTGCAAGAAATTCTTACGTATTACCTATGCAAACAGGACTAAAAATTCTATTGACAAACGATGATGGCATTCACTCTGCTGGCATGTTTACTCTTGTTTCACTGCTACAAAAATGGAGTAATGTGCAGCTTTATATCGTAGCTCCTGCAACACAACAATCTGGAGCTAGCATGTCCTTCTCATCCTTTAGGGAAGTAGCAATAGAGCCTTATGATTACCCTAAACCTGTAGAGCAAGCCTGGGCCGTACATGGAACCCCTATCGATTGCGTGAAACTTGCTTTAAGAACATTGTTTGCGGAGAATCCTCCTGACTTAGTGATTTCAGGGATTAATCATGGGGAGAATACGGGGAGGAACCTATTTTATTCCGGAACTGTAGGAGCAGCTCATGAAGCTTTGTTATATGGAATTCCAGCCATTGCCCTTTCTCAATGCACCGATATATCCCTATTCCAAACGGAGGGGGCAGAAAAGCTTTTACACATTTTGTGTTCTTATATATTAGGTTTAACCCTTCCTTGGCCTATAGGATTAAATATCAACTTCCCCGGATCCCCAGAAAGAATCCCTTGGAAAGGAATGCGCCTGGTCCCTTCTGGAGATGAGTTCATTTATGGCGTTCCTCAGCTTGTGCGACAAGAAGGCAATCGGCAGTTTTACTCTCTGCACCATTCTCACGCTTATATACCCTCCACTCCTTCAGAAGAGTTTCGCGCACTGCAAGACTTGTATATCAGCGTCGCACCTTTATTTGTAAAAAATTCTCCAGTAGGTCTTCTTACCCCGGAAGAATTTGCCTATATGCAACATACCTTCCATCAGTTTGTGACGCTTTTTTAAACTCTCAAAAACTCATTGATTAGCTTAAGAGGTTTCCTTTTTCTGTGCCGTAACGTAGGAGCACTTCTGCTTTTATTTTACGATGACCTGAAGAAAAAGGAAGTTCATTGATAGCAGTCAGCGGATAAACCTCCACTCCAGAAGGAATTTGGGTTGCAGAAAAGATAAAGGGATACAATGAAACCTTGTAATGAGTGAAGGTTTGGGATAACCCAGGCAGCCTATCCCGATAAGTTAGGTATGATGACCACACCTCTGCCATTCCCTCTAAAAAAAGCTCTGGACTCAAAAAGTTTTTAGAAGGCACGTCAATATACGGAAATTCATATAAACCAGCCATCAGCTCATGGTTCGCTCTTTTTTCCAGAACTACAGCTCCTTTATAGATGATCACAGCGACACCCCTAATGAGCGGAATGATTGTTTGTTTCATTTTACGAATAGGGAATAACGACTGTTCCTGATCTTGATATGCCTGGCAAAATTCCTGTACCGGGCATTGCTCACAAATCGGTGTTTTTTTACAAATACAAGCGCCTAATTCAATTAAAGCCTCTGCAATCTCGTAAGGCTTATCATCAGGTAAAAAATCCTCGACTAATTGGACTACTTCCTTTTTTGTGGAGGTAAGATCAATAGCTGAGGGGATCTTAAAAACCCTACTCATACTCCGCAGCACATTTCCATCAACAGGAGCCGCCTTTTGATGAAAGGCAAAAGCACGAATTGCATTTGCTGTATATAGTCCCAGGCCTTTGATAGCAGAAAGCTCTTCAAAAGTAGTGGGTAGTTTTCCTTCAAAGCGCTCTACAATCATACGGGCTGCATGGAGTAGATTCCGTGCTCGGCTGTAATATCCTAATCCTTCCCAGGCTTTTACAACCTCTTCTTCTGTAGCCGACGCTAATGCCTCAATAGAAGGAAACCGCTGCATCCAGGAGATAAAATAGGGAACCACCACCTCAGCTCGGGTCTGCTGCAACATCACTTCTGATATCCATACGCGGTAAGGAGAAGGTTTTTCCCTCCAAGGGAAATTTCTTTTATTGGCTAGAAACCAAGTTCTGAGTTCTTCAACAGGAAAAGCTGAGGCAAGTAAGGGCATTATTTCAATCCATCAGGAACTGTGAATGGGACTGGGGATTCAACAAAAATGGTCTCCGAAGTAAATGGTGAACAAAACTGTAACCGATACGCATGCAAATAGGGTCTATGTACCGTGATTAGCTGTTGGCGTTGTCCATAATCCACATCCCCTATAATCGGATGGCCTAGATGCTTCATATGAACTCGAATCTGATGGGTCCTTCCTGTAATCGGCCTACAACATAATAAAGTCGCCTTCCGGTAGGCTTTGATTACAGCCCATTCTGTAATCGTAAGCTTCCCTCTATCAGGTGTTGTATTTCCAAATAAAACCGCTCCACATCTTCGATATATGGGCGTTGTATATGTCCGCACTACGCCTGACTGTCCCTTAGGTTTTCCTAAAACTAAAGCACGATATTCCTTATGAATAACTCGGTTCTTAAACAGAGCCATTAGTTTTTCTGCTGCAGTTGCAGATTTGGCTAATAATAAGCACCCTGATGTATCACGATCTAAGCGATGCACCATATACATCCCTAGATCTTTGATGAGGTCTTCAGTAGATAGGTTCTCCGGCTTATCAATCACACAAAACTCATCTCGTTCAAGTAAAAACTGAATAGAACGTTGTTGTGTGATAGATAATTCAATTATATCTCCCCACTGCACTTTATAAGACTCAAACCGTTCTACCTGATTATTGACTCTACAGCCATGATACCGAATGGCATGCATAATGGCTTGTTTCGATACCTCTGGAAATGTTTTTCTCAAAAAAGAAACAAGCCGAGTTCCTACATAATCACGAACGACACAAGAAAAAGCCTGCATGAGGTTCCCCTAAACTTCTTGTTTCCCTTCTATTCCTGTAAAATACTTCATAACAAAGATACAAGGCATAGAGAGGCAGAGAACAAGAGTTTTCGCAAGTAAGGCGAATGCAATCACATGCCATACGTTAGCGACAACACCATAAAGACCTAGAAAAGAGAAGAGAACACTATCTAAAACCTGAGAACACATCATAGAAAGACCGGAGCGAGATCCAAATGCACGCCCCTTAAAAAGAGCCCGTAAAATCCCAAACAATCGTAAATCTACGACTTGTACAATCCCCATAGTAACTAGGGAAGCTGCAAATAACCGTAAGGAAGGAGAAAACAACGCAAGAAAATGTTCCTGAGAAACGTCATACGCAGACGGAGCCAAAGCTAAATGTAACTGCGTTACTAACACAAAACTTAAAGCAATTCCCCATGCTCCCTTTATGGCACTACCAACTACACTTTGCCCATAAAGCTCTCTGGCATAATTGATCGCAATCAACATCCCAATCATATAGACGTCAGCAGCCGTTACTTCTAAACCAAATAAATGCACCTGCTTCAAAACAAAGATATTCATAATAACGGAAAGCAGAGATAACCACCCTGTTAACCAATGGACACCTTTAGAAGCGAAAATCGCACCTAAACTTGTAACTAAGATAATTTGGAAAAGAAATAGTATTTCATTAGAAAACATAGAGAGTCCCAATAAATTAAAACGGGTATTTTATAAAAAATTTTAAATATTTAAAATCAAAGACTTTTTTATAAAAAGAAGCGCTATTGATTGTACTACGTCAATCATACGTGCAATCCTTGTTTAATAGAGCAAAGGCAGTTTACATTTGCTAAAAAGTGCTCTTGGTCCAAAATGGTTATTCCTCTTACAACAGCCCATTCTGGTCACACCCCAGGACATAACAAGCTCTTTATAAAGTGCAAAAAACCACTCTCTTTTTTTCTTGCCTCCCTATTTGTAATGGGTTGTTCTTACCAACAGGTTCCTGAAAACAATCTTCGTATTGCCATCTATGATGACCCCCTTACCTTATTTCCTTATGAAGCACGAAGAGCCCTTGATCTTTCGATAGCAAAATTATTATTTGAAGGATTACTTCGAGAAAACAAAAAAAAACCTGGTGGCGTAGAACTAGCTCTAGCAGACAGTTATGTTCTGTCTCCGGATGGGACTGAAGTGATATTCTCCTTAAAAAAAGACGCTATGTGGAGTGATGGCACTCTTCTTTCTGCCTACGATGTCATTCAAGCATGGGAATACACTCAAGAAACCACTCTTTATACGTCCCTGTTTTCAGGACTTTCATTCTATGCCCCAGATGCGCAGCATGTGGTCTTGCAAATGGATGTTTATCAAGAAGACATTCTCTTACAGTTAACTTCCCCAGCTTTTTTTGTTTTCTCTCCTCAGAACATAAACAAATTTTCAGGTCCCTTTTCTCTAGAATCTTACTCTCAAGGAGAGAGCCTCCAATTACAAAAAAACTTTTATTACTATGACCAAGAGCACGTTCAAATACAGACGCTGTCTCTGTCTATTATACCTGACATTCACACAGCAACTAATCTCCTACATAGAGGAAAAATGGACTGGGTTGGACAGCCCTGGCATCAGGGCATACCTAAAGAGCTCAGAAAAACAGCTCCTTATTGTAGCTATACCATAGAAGGGACGTTCTGGTTATTAATCAATACTCAACATCCGGTATTCCAACAGCAAAGGGGCAGAGAATTAATAACTGCTATACACCAGATTGTGAACACAGAAGAAATTCTTGCTTACGCTCTGCAAGACGATCCTACATGCTATTCTGCACACAAGAATTCCTTATCTTTAAAAACTGACTCCTCAAACCTTTGTCTTATCTACCCTATTAACATCTTACGATGCCAGCAGGTTGCAGAGGTATTACGGACGCAGTTTAAAGCAGCCGGGTTAGATCTTCATTTAGAGGGATCGGAATATCATGTGTTTATTCAAAAACGACATAATCAAGACTTTGCCCTAGCTACTGCAACAGGAACTGCTTATTACCCAGGTAGTGCCCTACACCCTACATTCGCAGCTGAAGAGGTAGAGGCGATCCCACTCTACCAAATGACCTATGACTATCTGCTAAGAGCAGACATAGAAGAGATCGTACATAATGCATCGGGAAGCGTGGACTTAAAGTATGCTAAGGTGCTACCCAAGCCACGCTAACTTACAATTAGGATTCACGAGAAGATTTAGCTAATAGCAATAAAATGAAAATCGCTAAGAAGGCGGCGGCTGAAGCCATTGGCATAGTAATGAACCCAAGGACGTACAACTTTGTCGTACAAGAGACCCTTCCGCAGATATCCAGTGACATCCCAGGAACTTCCTGAAGGAAAATCTGGTAGATAGCTACACAAAAACCAAAAAATGATAGTGGTGCCGTATATATTTTAACCCCCGTATCATTACGGTATGCGGCAATGCCCAGGATGAGCGCTAGTGGGAATAGACAAATGCGTTGGTAGTAACAAAAAACACAGGGCTCTACATTAAGCAAATAACTGTAATACAAACTACTTAATGTCCCAAAACAAGAGAAAAACCACGCTATATACAATGCATAATTTCGTAAAAACTTAATCATGATGCCCCTCACTATCCTGTAAGTAGCGTATTTGCTTGATCACCCTTTCAATCTCATCAAATGTAGGATCTTCTATCAGATAATTTCCAACAATCACTGTTGGTGTGACTAAATGTCCATCTAATACCTGAGAGCCATAAATATTGTTTTTCTCTATCTGTTCATCATATCGAGAAGATTCAAAACACTGCTGCAGTCCTTGCATATTCAAACTTTTACCAGACTTGATTGTCAGCCCTTCAGCTAATTTCATTAATATTTCAGCAGTGGCCCAAGGCTTTCCTCCTTCTTTAGGATACATCACTAATCGGTCAAAATATTCAATGCAAGCCTCTGAATCTGGGTGCTTAGGATCATGATTATATACACACAAAACCGAACGTACAGCAGGCCGTGAACCTTTAATAAAAGACACAGGAATCAAAGTAAAAGAAACATCCCCCGTATCAATGTAATGCTTTTTCAATAAAGGATATACAGAAGAGGTAAACTCTGCGCAGGCAGAGCAGGCAGGCTCTTCAAATACAGTGATGTTAATAGGGGCATGGATATTTCCAATTGTCGGGAAATGCCGAACGTTCGCTGACACACGAGCCTTTTGAGGCAGAAGCTTTTGCTTTTTATAAAACATCAACCCCAGGCAACACACAAAACAAGCTGCAGTAACAATAACAAGAAACTTCTTAATCAATGGACGCCCCTTAGAGATTCTATACAACTAAGCGAGACATAAGCGAATAAGCAAAAAAAGAAAAAGAAAAAGTTTGTATCTGATAACTACAAAATACAAAAATCAGTTTGTATTTCCCTACTAACTAAGGAAACAGACAAGCCGCCCCAAGAAGCTCCATTATCAATTATAAACTTCTAAAGAACACGTTCTAGGATGTTATAAGGGTGGATTACTAAGAGTTTTTCGTACGTGCTTCTTTGCAAGCCTAGAATGGAGTGCACTTTGTTGCATGACCAAAAGCACGCTCTGATGATCCTTCCAATCTCACAAGAGATAGAATCATGTAGTAGTGGAGCTACCTGAGCAGCCAGCAGAGTCTGCGCCACCCGAAGCCTCCTCACAGCCTGTTTGATTTTCTGAGAGAATCTTTGCAATTTTTTCAGCAGTTTTAGGACAAGGATCCCCTTGAGGTGGTCGAGAAAAAGCTTGCTGACCGTCCGCTGTATATCCCCATTTGGCACCGCAACATACACATATAAGTGCAACAGACACTGTCGCTGTTTTATTCGCAGTAGTTTCTTGAACTGGACCCCTACTATCAATAGGGGAGAAGTTGCAGTACCCTTCACAAATACCTCGACACCCAGAGGCGCTCATATGTATCGACCATCCATTAAACTTTGATACAGTCTAGTAAATAATCAATTTCTTGTTAAGAAGCCCCTATGAATATTCTCTCATAAAAAAATAAAATCTTATATAGAGTCACAAAGACGACCACAAGCTTTCGACATAGTCGCCCTGACGTCTGAGGTTACAGTCAAAATGGAAACCTCATGTAGCTTAAAACCAATTTATTGGTGAAAATCTGTGGATAAAGAGAATATCGATAATATCTATAAACATTTCCGATATAGTTATTTTAAATTCAGCATCATCCCTATTTTTTTAGGCATTCTACTCATTTATTCACCAAATACACTCAGTTACCCAGCTACATTCTCTGCATCTATTGAGCGTATGTTTGGAATCTTATTAATCCTCATCGCCCTCACCTCTTTTTATATACGCCCAATCTTACGTTTAGGTATTGCTATCGGAACAGGAGTCATTCTTTCTGGCACTCTTGGCAACCCTTCTCCTGTTGCATTCGCTAATGACTCTCTACTCGGCCTAGCCATACTAGCTATTTCGTGCATTCCACCTACACGCCCCATAGAACTAGAAGTTGGGCCTACCATACCAGAAGGCGGGTCCTATAACCCCTCTTGCAGCGGCAGGCGGGCTGCTGTTTTGTCTCTAAGTTTATTAGCTTATGTGCAAACACGACACCTCACAGCATCTGCTCTGGGAATAGCGGGAGATCCTTTAGTGTGCTTCCCTTGGATCTACCCAGTTATGATGACCTTATATTCTCTACTCACGGTCCTATCTCTGTCTGGAGGAGAACGACGTTGGCATACAAGACCAAAAATAGTTTTATTCTCTGCCCTCATTACCTTAGGGGCTATTATTTTGACTCTTATCCCCTTTATCTTTGAATGCTTCCTTCCCTTTTTCTGGACATATATGAGTCTAGCTGCTGGAACAGCGCTTATCTTTACCCTATCATGTGATGAGCTGAAAGCCACTCTTGGCTATCTATCTCAAGGAGAGTTCCATAAGAAGAGTTTGTTGCACGTGCTATTCTATGGCTCTTCTTTCTATAAAGAAACTCTGCTTTGGGAAGAAAGAAGCGTGCAAGGGTTATTGACTATTTGCAAACAGGTAGCTTTAGGCATCACGCTCAGGTTACCCATTCTCTTAGCTATCGGATGCTTAGTGACCTTTATTAAAGTCTATCACCCTCTATCTGAGATTTATACTCAGCAGATTTTCTTTAACGTTATGGGGTGGTCTATTCTTGTGTTTCTGACATTGTCTCTTGCGAACACACTGCACTACATGCACTGGTTTGCTTTATTATGTTCGATAGGGATTCTGTTCTCGCCTGTCTTTTTCCATATACCTTTGGAATCACCAACCTTACTACCAGCCATATCCTTTGGACTGATCCTAACCGCGTTATCCATCATCCCTTAATCCATCTCTTTCTTCCCGACGACGCGCATCTTGATCAAGCCTACTCATGAAAACCTCATCCTTTACATAGAGTAAAGTTTCTTTAATAAGCTCATCGTACGGAGAAGTTTCTTTCTCGCTCAGTAATGTCACGGTCTTTGTCAGAGAAAAAAAGGAAAATTGTCTAGAATACCCAGAGAACAAAGCAGAGCGCATAAAGTTTGCCAAATTATTCCTATTCTGCTCCTCTTCCTTATGCCGTACGCACCAGCGAAGAGATTCTGCATAATTACTCAGCGCCACCTGATGGTATCTATACTCAATATTCTTCTGTTGTTTATAAGCATAGAGTAACAGGGGAAGGCTAATACAAATCATTGCCAATAAAGACGGAAGTAGCAAAGGCAAAACAACCTCCGATAAAATCCCTACACCCGAATCCATAACAGGGATACATAATAAACAGCCCAAGAGAAACGTAGCAAAGGCAAGGATAAACACCACAACAGAAATAAAAATGGCTGCAATGTTTTTTCTCTGTGAAGAAAAAATTTTATGAAAATGTTGTTCCTTTTCTTGTTCTGACAGAATTTTCGGCGTCTTGCTTGAAGGTAACACAGGCCAAGAAGGAGATAAGGGCAAAATCATAGAAAACCCAACGTCATTTAGCAAAACACAATTCTTGTTTAATTTGTTGTCGCAACTGATGTAAATCTAACTCCTCTTTAGAAACCTTGATTTCCATAAGCTGGCACCCTTTTAAAACAAAAAACCTATCTCCTAAAAAGGCTAAATCATTTACGTCATGTGTTACTAACACAGCTGCTTTGTTTTTTCTTCGGACTAAAGACTTAATGTCACTATAAAGAGTCTCTTTTGTCACAATATCTAAAGAAGAAAAGGGTTCATCTAATAATAAAACCGGTTTGGAAGATAAATACTGCGCAGCCAGTGCGACCCGTTGCTTCTGCCCTCCAGACAATTCATCTGGGAAACGATGAATTAAAGACTGTAAATGAAAAGTATCGATGGCCTCTTGAATGGCCTCCTGAGAAAGCAGTGGTTGCTTTATCCCTCCTAACTCCTGTTCAAGAAGAATATTCCTCCGCACAGTACGCCATGGCAACAGGTTACCTTCTTGCTGAATATAAGCCACAGACTGTTGTAATAAAGGTTCCCCCCGCCACAAAATCTTGCCCTTATTATCATGAGGCAACAAACCAGCAATCAAACGAAATAAGGTTGTCTTACCGCTACCAGACAAACCGATGACAACAGTGACCTCTCCAGGACACGCGAAAAAGGAAATATTATCAAGAATTAATTGATCAGGATAAGAATAGGAAAGACAGTGAATTTCTAGCATTTATTTGCCGGAACAGTGACTGCGGTTACCAAGACTTGAACTTGGGACCTCGACATTATCAGTGTCGCGCTCTAACCAACTGAGCTATAACCGCTGATGGAGACTAGGAGATTCGAACTCCTGACCTTCTGAATGCAAATCAGACGCTCTACCAACTAAGCTAAGTCCCCGAAAACAAACACTTTGTGATTGAGGAGGTTATCATAATACGAAAAGTGATTTAACCACAATGGAAGAATACAAAAAATGTAAAATAAGTGCTCTTAGCTCTGTGCAAATACACTCCATACACCTACCTACAAAACGGTCTATTAGCAACAGAACTCCCAAATCAGAATATGAATATAAAACAAAAAAATCCTTCAACTTTTCAAAAATCCCCCCCCCCTATAGTCCAAGTCACTGAAATTAAATAACAAATAGAAGGACAATATGAGTATATGTCTTAACTCTGAATGCCGAGGATTCTGTTACAGTAATGGAAAAAAAGCTGTACCTTCTCCCGTAGAAGGGACCTCAGAAAAAGTCTATGTTGTTTACTGCGAGTGTTGTGGAAATGGTTATGGAGTAGGATATTCACCAGAAGATCTAAACAACCCTGGACCACATACATGGGTATTTAAACCTACTGGTGCCCCTGTCTGCGGTTATAACGGCAACGAAAGTAAAGGGTTGACTATCTTACCCAAGCAAAACTAAAATTTAATTCTTAGATAACTTTAAGATAAGAGCTATCAATAATTATTCCTTCTACTACAAAATCCACACTCACAACCGACTCTTAATTTCTACCCCCTAAAATAACACATTTTTAGTACTACTAATGCAAAAAAACCCACCAAAGATATCCTGGTGGGTTTTTGCTTAGATTAAAAGATAACCAGACACGATAAACTCATAGATAAATCTTCTACAAGCGCACTTTTTTTCTAATTAAATCTGCTGAGCGTGCTTCTCTAATTTTTGTAATCTTAAAGGACTGTGTGAACGTATCATACTCATGATCTAAAGACTTAGGATCCTTGTTTCTGTACACCATGAATACTTGGTATAGTGTGTGGTTCACAGAAATAAGAAACCCACGGAAAAACACATCCTCACAAGAAATCCAAAATTCTAATGATTTATGTCCCTGCATCTCAGATGCTTTCATGAAGAGAACTTGTGATTCAGGAAGTGCTTGCAACATTCCCGCGAATCCTTCTTGCAAGTTCAATTCAGGACGTCTAATGTCCACACTTTCTGGATATTCCCATACGGAGACTACGTAAACGGAACCATCACTCTTTGTCTCAGCCACATAGGTATCATAACGAATTGTCAAATCGGACTGAGGTATCTCTATAATTTGCCCAGAATGATCCGGATTCTCCGGAAATTGCGCAGAAAAACCGCAATGCTGCGTGAAATCATACCGTTTCCATTGCAAGCGGTCCTTGACTTGAAGGTAAACAGCTTCTTGCGAAGTCTCTTTTCCTAAGGAAGGGACTTGAAACCACCCCTTCATCTTAGAAAAAATTCCTTCCTGCCTTTCCTCCGCACGCAAAGAAATAGGGCTTAGAAACAAAGATAGAGAGAAGACTAACGATAAAAATTTATTTAAGCTAACAAGCATAATAAAAATTAAAAAACATAAAGCTTACTAACTTAATATTACATGAGTTGAAAAATTTTCTTAATAGGAAAACCCTTTATCCCCACAGAGTCCTCTATTTTTTTCTTGTATTTTGGTTAGAGCAAGATAAGAATACTGAACCATTGATCTCTTTACCCCGTGAACCCATGAATGATAATGTAACTAGCAAGAAAGTTGGTGTTCTTCCTGCTCGCTGGGGAAGCTCTCGTTTCCCTGGAAAGCCCTTAGCCCAAATTGCAGGAAAATCCCTAATACAAAGAACTTATGAAAACGTTGCTCAAAGCGAAACTCTAGACACGGTAGTAGTAGCAACAGACGATGAACGCATCCTGAATCACGTGTTAGACTTTGGCGGTCAATGCGTTATGACTAGCACAACATGTGCCAATGGTACAGAGCGAGTTGCAGAAGCGATACAGAACTATTTTCCTCAAGCAGAGATTATTGTTAACGTTCAAGGAGATGAGCCCTGCACCCCTCACCATGCTGTAGATGCTTTGGTGAAAGAACTAGAGGCTCGGCCTGAAATTCCTATGATCACTCCAGTAGCCATTACCCAAGACCCTAAAGAGATTTTCACAGATCACAAAGTAAAATGTGTATTCAGTAAAGACAAAAGAGCTCTGTATTTCAGCCGAAGCCCTATCCCACACAATTTCAAGTCTAATGCCCCATTTTATTTACACATAGGTATTTATGGTTTCAGAAGAAATACTCTTTTCGAGTATATTGCGTTGGCCCCTACGACTCTTAGTCAAACAGAAGACCTAGAGCAGCTCCGCATGTTGGAGAATGGTAAAGAAATTTTTGTTTGTCTCGTAGAAGCCAAGAGCCCTTCGGTAGATTACCCGGAAGATATAAACAGAGTAGAAGAGTATTTATCATGCCTTTCAAATGCATTTTCTTAACAGGAGGGGTTGTTTCCTCTCTGGGAAAAGGACTGACTGCAGCTTCTTTAGCCCTACTTTTAGAGCGTCAAGGCCTTAAGATTTCTATGCTTAAACTGGATCCCTATCTTAACGTGGATCCAGGAACCATGAACCCCTATGAACACGGTGAGGTTTATGTCACAGAGGATGGGGTAGAAACAGATCTAGACTTGGGACATTATCACCGCTTCTCTTCAGGTAAATTATCCAAGCATTCCACAGCCACTTCCGGCCAGATTTATTCTAGAGTTCTTAAGAAAGAAAGAGATGGAAAGTACTTAGGATCCACGGTTCAAGTTATTCCCCATGTTACAAATGAGATCATCGAGATCATTAAGAATTATGCGGAAGAGAATCGCCCGGACGTTCTCATTGTGGAAGTTGGCGGAACTGTTGGAGATATAGAATCTCTACCTTTTCTAGAAGCGATTCGTCAATTTCGTTATGAGTATCCCCAAGATAGCCTTTGCTTACATATGACGTACGTCCCTTATGTGAAGGCAGCAAAAGAGGTGAAAACAAAGCCCTCCCAACATTCCGCTCAAAGTTTGCGTAGTGTAGGTATTATGCCCGATGCTATCCTCTGTCGATCCGAGAATGCCCTCTCCTCAGATGTAAAAAAGAAAATCAGCTTGTTCTGCAGCGTTCCCCTCAGTGCCGTGTTTAACATCACAGATGTAGTACACACGATCTACGAGTTGCCCCTGCAATTAGAGCAAGAGAAGTTATCCGAGTTTGTTGCTCAACGTCTCAACCTTCCTTCTCAGCCCATAGACCTAAGTGACTGGAAGATCTTACTCCAACGCTACATCTTCCCCGCTGGAGATCCTGTACGCATAGGATTCGTTGGGAAATATACCCAGCATGGCGATGCATATAAATCTGTACTCGAATCCATTACTCATGCAGCGGTCAATTTAGGTTGTAAAGCTGAAGTAGTTCCTATATCCCCAGAAAACGCTGAAGATTTGGAACTTCTAAAAACCTGTCATGGATGTTTAGTTCCTGGAGGATTTGGAGTTCGAGGTTGGGAAGGGAAGATCGCTGCCGCGACCTTCTGTCGAGAAAACAAAATCCCTTACCTTGGCATTTGTCTAGGAATGCAGGCTTTAGTTGTGGAATATGCACGTAATGTTCTTCATCTCAGACAAGCGGATTCTATGGAAATGAGCCCCGACACCCCTGATCCACTCATTTGTATGATGGATGGTCAAGAGAATGTGATCGCTACCGGTGGAACTATGCGCTTGGGAGGTTACCCTTGTCAACTCGTCCAAGGCAGCAAAACAGCAGGAGCCTATCAAGAACAGCGTATTACGGAAATACACCGTCATCGGTATGAAGTGAACCCTGCCTATGTACAGCAACTTGAAAACGCAGGATTGGATATTGTTGGCACATGTCCTGATCAGGGATTATGTGAAATTGTAGAGGTTAAAGATCATCCATGGATGGTTGGTGTACAGTTCCATCCAGAATTTCGATCGAAATGGGTAAAACCTCATCCCCTCTTCATAGGTTTCATTCAAGCTGCTCTATCTCAATCAAAACAAGCTAGTCAACATGGATCCTAAACAGCATCATCACTATTTAGGAATAGATTACGGGAAAAAACGCATAGGCTTAGCTTATGCGTCTTTTCCTTTATATGTAAGCGTTCCTATCGGAATTATTGAAGCAAAACGTTCTCTACAAGAGACCATATCTGCACTCTCCCAGATTGTATTACAAAGGAAAATCTCTTGTGTTGTCATTGGAAACCCTATTCCCATGCATCAACACCAAACATCTCCCCTTACAGAAGATCTACAAGCATTAGCTACTTCTCTGCGCACAATAGAGAATGTAGAAGTGATTCTTTGGGATGAACGCCTATCTTCAGCTCAAGCTGAACGTATGCTGAAAATGGATTGTGGACTTAATCGCAAACAACGTAAAAGCAAGTCCGATGAACTCGCTGCTACGCTCATTCTTGCTAGTTTTCTAGAAACCCTACCTAATAACCCTTTGTTCTAGGACGTAGGTATACTTTAATTCCTACGCATCAACATTAAATATCTCCTCTCACAGAAAATTTACAAACATTAGCTGCTTCCCCCTGTACAACAGAAAACATGGGAATAACTCTTTGAAATGAAGATCTATTCCCAGATCTTCTCTAGAAGGGAATTCCGTGTAAATTATATCTCTTTCGAAATCGAGAGTGTTTTATAAAGGAATTTGAAATACGAAAGGTATATTTCAAAAACACAAGGGACTAAAAGAAAATTTTCATGTAACGCTCGGATCAAAAGTATTTTAAACAATAAAATTATCTACCTCTAAAGCAAAAAACTCCTAATGTGAAAGAGAAAATCTTCCTTTTCTTCATAAGGGGTGTTTCGTCTTTTCATACGACAAGCTAAGCACTTACCACAAGCAACCTTACAAGAAGGAGTATGCTCCATAAAAGATTGCTTAAAATGTCCTTGAATAGCCCATTACACTTCCCAGCTGATTCTGCATTTGAATAAAAACTTTAGGAAGTGGTTGATATTGACTACAGATACAGTGTTGTGGTTTAGTGGTTTCATGTAATAGTTTGGCGGCACATATCCAAACTATTACCTTAAGAGAAATTAATAACTTTAGGGTTCCTCCTAAACGACATATTACGATCGTCAAAATAAAATAAGAACAGGCAGCCTAATCACATGACAGCAGAAGCACATTCTCTTTCTAACGTATCGTTACCTAGTTGTCCTCCCTGTATAATTGTAATTTTTGGCGCCACTGGAGACCTTACTGCAAGGAAATTATTTCCAGCTCTTTACCACTTAACAAAAGAAGGACGGTTATCAAAGAATTTTGTTTGTGTAGGCTTTGCGCGAAGAGAAAAATCTCACCATCAGTTCCGCGAGGAAATGAAACATGCTTTACAAATGTTTTCGCAAGAAAAGGAAATTGACATTCGTGTTTGGGAAGATTTAGAAGAGCGCACATTCTATCATCAAGCAAACTTCTCCGTTGCAGAAGGATATGCAAGTCTAAAAACCTTCTTAGAAGACATTGATACTAAATTCGGCACACAAGGAAATCGTCTTTTCTACTTATCTACACCTCCAGAATTTTTCCCAGAAATCATTCAGAATTTACACCAAAACCAACTGTTTTATCAGAATCAGGATCAAAATGGTCCCTGGTCAAGAGTAGTGATTGAAAAGCCTTTTGGACGTGATTTACAAAGCGCCAAAGAACTGCAGCAGTGCATTGATGATCATTTAAACGAAGAAAGCGTCTATCGCATTGACCATTACCTCGGGAAAGAAACAGTCCAAAATATCTTAACAACGCGCTTTGCAAATACGTTGTTTGAATCTTGTTGGAATTCACAATATATAGACCATATCCAGATTAGCGTGAGTGAGACCATTGGTATTGGAACTCGAGGGAACTTATTTGAGAAATCAGGAATGTTGCGTGATATGGTACAAAACCATTTAGTGCAACTGCTCTGTCTCCTTACCATGGAGCCCCCCTCAGCCTTTAACTCTGATGAAATCAAAAAAGAAAAAATCCGCATTTTACAAAATATACAGCCTATTAACTCTTCAGATATCGTACGCGGTCAATATGGACCGGGGTCCGTACAGGGGACCTCTGTTTTAGGTTACCGAGAAGAAGATAATGTGGCTTCTGATTCTTCGATAGAAACATTTGTTGCCTTAAAGTTGCTCATTAACAATCCCCGTTGGAAAGGGGTTCCCTTTTATCTACGAGCTGGAAAACGTCTCTCTCGAAGATCTACAGACATTTCCATTATTTTTAAAAAGCCCTGCTACCAATTATTTGCTTCGGAATCCTGTCCTGTATGCCCATTAGAAAACGACTTATTAATTATTCGTATACAACCAGATGAAGGCCTCGCCTTACAGTTTAACTGCAAAGTTCCTAGCACGAATAACTTAGTGCGTCCTGTAAAAATGGATTTCCGCTACGACAGCTACTTCAATACTACCACGCCACAAGCCTATGAACGGTTGATTTGTGACTGTATTTTAGGTGATCGCACCCTATTCACATGTAGTGATGAAGTCTTAGCTTCCTGGGAGTTATTTACACCTATTCTTGAACAATGGGAAGCAGAATCAGATGCTACTATCTTCCCGAACTATGCAGCGGGCTCATCTGGCCCTGAAAGCGCCAATGCACTGCTGCACGCTGATGGAAGAAAATGGCGTCCCCTGTAATACAAACATCGATATAATTTCATGGCAACACTCCTAGAATACGATAAAGCAAATACCCTCATCCTTACAGACAGCACTGATGAATTTCTTCAGTATTCTGTCGATGATTGGATTGCCTGTGCAAATAAAAATATTCAGAATAAAGGGGCTTTTTTCGTTGCTCTTTCAGGGGGGAAAACTCCCTTAGATCTATTTGTTCAGCTGGTAGAACGTAAGCATGAGCTCATAGACCCAGAGAAGATTTACCTATTCTGGGGCGATGAGAGGTTCGTTCCCCTCTCTTCTTCTGAGAACAACTGCGGCCAAGCCATGCGCATTTTAAAAGACTTAGGGGTAAACAAAGATCATGTTTTCAGAATGGCAACGGAAACCCCTCAGGGAGCTTGGCATTATGAGAATTTACTAAAAATGATAGTACCTAATGCTAACCTGGATATGTTAATGTTAGGCATGGGCGCTGATGGACACACTCTCTCCTTATTCCCTGGCACACAAGCCCTTCAGGAAAAAGAGCGCCTCGTTGTTATTAATCATGTCCCCCAATTAGAAACTGAGCGCATGACACTTACATTCCCGGCTGTGCACAAAAGTAATCACCGCGTTGTTTATGTAAGAGGTCAGGACAAACAAAACACCGTACACCAAATCTTCTTCTCTAATGAAGTCCATGACCGCTTCCCTATTCAAGAAGTTGGTGATTCACAACACCCCTTACTCTGGATCTTATCTCCTGAAGCATACTCGACCAGCGATTTAGAAACATTCCTACATTCTAACCCTTAAGGCACGGTAATTGTAGGGCAACCCACTCCATGCAACTAGCTGCTGAAGAAAAGTTCATTAAAGCCTTGCAGGCACTTTCAACTACTACCCAAACCTTTTCTAAAGCATAGGTAGGGAGGTTTTCTATTTCCTTCTTATGCTGAGGATAAGCTAGTGCTCGATCACTAACCTTGAACGACAGCAATGTTTTTTCCCTAATTACAAGAAGTAACGTCTCTAGCAAAGCCCGAGCTTTATCACGTTGCATTTGCTTATCTACATCACCGGCATCTTTAAATATCTGCCCTACTCGCATTACATCAATCTGCCCAGCAGCTAATTGCAGAACAAACTGCCATTCCTTCTCTGAAAGAGATTCCTGTATTTTATTCTCTACCGCAACGATAAAAGCACGTGATCGAATCGTTGGTGGAATAGCCTGTAAACGTGTGGAAGTAAGAATAAACACACTATGCGCAGGAGGCTCTTCCAACAGTTTGAGGAAAGCAGACAAGGCTGATACCACCATACGATGTGCATCATGAATAATATATACTTTGTAGTTGGCCTCAAATGGATAAACCCAAATCTCTCGCCGTATACGCCTTGGCAAATCGATAGAATATAACCGACCCTTTCCCTCAGGGAAACACTCTAACACATCTGGATGTTGTCGCTTGAACAACTTATACTCAGCATCCGATGAACCCAACAGGATCACATGAGTAGCCAACTGATAAGCCGCCTCAGATAATGCCGCCGCCGACTCCCCATAAAGAAGTATCGTATGTGGTATTTTGCCTTGACACACTTGCTTACACAGCATGTCCCAAGAAGACGCTGAATTACTCATCTGATAATCTAGGATCACACAATACTTGCTCTACCAGCTGATCTACCGACGCTCTAGCATCTAAGATCAGATAACGAGACGGTTTCTTCTGTGCTAAATCGAGAAAGCCTGATCGGATTACATCATGAAAACTGGTATCACGAGATTCGAACTTATCTAACTTCTTCTGCTTTCGCTTCCTAGCTAACCCATCTTTTACAGGAATATCTAAAACAATAGTCAAATCCGGAAGAAAAGGCTCCTTGCCTACAACCTGATAGCAAAGATCGCGTACAAACACCTCACCCAAACCAGAGGCTAATCCCTGATACACAATCGTTGAATCATGGAAGCGATCACAAATAACCATCATGCCCTTCTCTAAAGCTGGACGAATGACCTGATTAATATGCTGAGCCCGCACCCCTAAGAAAAGAAATAAGTCGGTATAAGGAGAAAGAGAAGGATTCTCTAGTAATCCCTCTCGAATATACTCACCTAAAGGAGTTCCACCTGGTTCTCGAGTTAAAACAACCTTTTTGCCTCGCTTTTGCAGCTTTTGCTGCAAAGCTTGAGCAAGGGTTGTTTTCCCCGCCCCTTCTCCCCCTTCTATCGTGATAAACATAGAAGAAGAGGGAGCACTATTACCATTCATAGATGCTAACGACATAAACACTAAGCAAGAGTACCGAAAAAACTTTTTCATCCAAATGTTTATACCTCTACAGGAAGCGGGGCCGCACTTTCTGTAGTTTCATTTTCTACTAATAATTTTTCCATAGCAACCAGGGTATCTGATTCCTTCAAGTTGACTAAGCGTACCCCTTGTGTAGATCGTCCCATGATACGCACATCTTGCATGTTAATCCGAATAGCTTGCCCTTGTGCAGACATGAGTAAAATACTATCACAATCTGTTACAGCAATGGCCCCAAGCACATCCCCATTTCTCTGATTGATCAAAATGGAACGTACCCCAACACTGCCTCGATTTGTTTCACGGAAATCGGTCACTTGAGAACGCTTACCAAACCCGTTATCGCAAACAACCAATACCGACTGATCATCGGTGACAACTTGGCAGCTGACAACGTAGTCATTCTCATTTTTCAAGGAAACGCCCCGAACTCCTCTAGCAGCCCTTCCCATCGGACGAACTTTATCATGAGCAAACCGCACGGCCATACCGAGTTTTGTAAAGAGCATTACTTTATCTTGTTCACTCGTAATATGGCAGGCTGCTATTAACTCATCCCCTTCATCAATCTCTAAAGCACGGATTCCTGTCTTACGAGGATTGCTAAACGCATTCAAGGCTACCTTTTTCACGACACCTTGTTTTGTAGCAAACAACAGGTAATCATTCTCTTCAAAGCGTTTTACATTCAATACTGCAGCCAGACGCTCACCCTGCTTGATTCCCTCTAAGAAGTTAATCAATGGTTTACCTTTAGCTCGACGTTCCCCTTCAGGTAACTGCCAAACCTTCAGCCAGTAACACTGACCATAGTTCGTGAAAATGAGTAGGTAATCTTTTGTAGACGCTGAGTACACGGCCTTCAAATAATCCGAGCTCTTCTTCATATCAAAGCCCGTTACACCTTGCCCACCGCGTTTTTGCTCACGGAACACTTTCACAGGCATCCGCTTAACGTAGTCATCACCTGAAATCGTAATAATAACAGACTCGTCTGTAATGATATCTTCAATATCACGAACGTCGTCTACGTCAGGTTCAATCGTCGTGCGTCTTGGTGTTTTGTGTAACTTTAATAATTCCCTTAATTCAGTACCGATAATCTCTCTTACCAAGCCCTCATCAGATAGAACCTGTTTGTAATAAGCAATCTTACTAATGAGCTCGTCGTATTCTTTCTGTATTTTCTCTGACTCTAGACTGGTCAATTGATACAAGCGTAAGTCTAAAATGGCTAAAGCTTGCGCCTCTGTGAAGCTAAATAACTCGACTAGCTGCCCCTTAGCATGCTCTTTACTTGTACTTGTGCGAATGCAGCGGACAACATCATCCAAGCAAGAGAGAGCTTTTAAAAAACCGCCTAAGATATGTGCTCGTGCTTCTGCTTTGTTCAATTCATATCGTGTTCTTCTATGAATCACGTCAATACGGTGACGAATCCAAGCTGAAATCATACGATGGATATTCATTGTTCTTGGAAGATTCTTATCCAAGGCCAACATATTTGCCCCAAAAGTGACTTGTACATCTGTAAACTTATACAGACGATTAATCACAATTTCAGAAGACTCGCCCCGCTTGAGCTCGATAACAACGCGAATTCCTTCCTTATCAGACTCATCTCTAACATCAGAAATACCAACAAGAGTCTTATCATTGACTAATTCTGCAATCTGCTCAATCAAACGAGATTTGTTCACATTGTAAGGCATTTCCGTCAGAATAATGCTTTCTCGCTGCTTATCCGCATGTTCCTCTACATGCAAGCGAGCTCGCACTCTTAACTTACCCTTACCTGAATAATAGGTAGAGCGAATCCCATCACAACCACAAATAATCCCTCCTGTAGGGAAATCAGGCCCGGGCATTACGGACATAATTTGATCTATGGATGTTTGAGGATCTTCCAGAACAAGTAGAGTTGCCCGTATCAATTCTCCAAGATTATGTGGAGGTATATTCGTAGCCATACCCACAGCAATACCAGAAGAACCATTACATAAAAGGTTCGGAAACTTCGAAGGAAAAACAACCGGTTCATATTTGGTCTCATCATAGTTGGACACCATATCTACAGTGTCCTTATCTAAATCTTCCATCAAAGAAATAGCACTATGGGTAAGCCGAGCCTCTGTATAACGCATAGCAGCTGCAGGGTCTCCATCGATAGAGCCAAAGTTCCCTTGCCCATCTACTAATGGATACCGCATAGCCCAATCTTGCGCCATACGCACAAGAGTAGGGTAAATCACACTTTCTCCATGAGGGTGGTAATCTCCAGATGTATCACCACAGATCTTCGCGCATTTTCTATGTTTAGCCCCAGGAGTCAGGTTCAACTGACGCATAGCATACAAAATACGTCGTTGAGAAGGCTTCAATCCATCACGAACATCAGGAAGTGCCCGGGAGATAATAACAGACATTGAGTAGCGGAGATAACTCTCCTTCATCTCTTCTTCAAGATTTTTAGGGACAATGTGTTCTTCTTCATTCAACATAGCGATATCGGTCTCCTAAATATCTAAGTTATTCATTCTAATAGACAGGGCATGACTTTCGATAAATTCCCGTCTTGGCGGAACCTCTTCTCCCATGAGCATAGTAAAGATATGATCTGCCTCTACAGCATCTTTCAAGGATACACGGATTAAAGTTCGTTGTTCCGGATTCATTGTTGTATCCCACAACTGATCGGCATTCATCTCTCCTAATCCTTTATATCGTTGAATTTCAATGCCCTTTCTACCAAGGCTCTTTAAATTCTCCATAACCTCTTTGAGAGAATAACAAGCAACATCCTGCACTTTTGCATCCTCATTGACAAGGACCATTTCCTCCTTATGCATCACATAATGAGCAATATCTAAACCATATATAGCCAATTGCTGCTGAATGTCCGCAAGAACAGTAGGTTTATACAACTCTACGATGCGAGATGCTACTTCACTACTGACTTCCTTACAGAGGTCTTCTTTTTCTTGATGAGAGTACAGATATCTACCACTCTGTTTTCCTCCTAAAGCAGGTAGATAGTAAAGCGGGTACTGTCCATTTTGCTTAGCTTCTAAAAACTCCGTAAATGGGATAGCTTTCTTCTCAAGCCCCACAATGAAGTTTTCTACTTCTAAAATCAAATTGACAAATTGAGTGAAATCCTCATCTTCAAACATGATATCTGATTCTTTAAAGACTAAGCGGCTTTCTTTCACCCCTAGTTGTAGTAAATACTCATCCATCTCTTTCTCAGAAAGAATATAGCGAGAATCTTTCTTCTTGCTGACTTTGTACAAAGGGGGTTGGGCAATATACACACATTCATTTTCAATTAAAGCTGTCATATGACGGTAAAAGAACGTCAACAACAATGTACGGATATGAGAGCCATCAACATCCGCGTCGGTCATGATAATAATTCGTTTATAACGTAATTTCGTTAACTTGAAGTTATCAGAACCAATTCCACACCCTAAAGCAGAAATAATAGAACCTATCTCCTGATTTTGGAAAATCTTCTGTAAACGAGCTTTCTCTACGTTTAAAATTTTACCTCTAATCGGAAGAATAGCTTGGAAACGACGGTCCCTTCCCTGTTTAGCTGATCCTCCAGCAGAATCTCCCTCTACAATATACATCTCACATTTATCAGGATTCTTCTCTAAACAATCGATCAACTTTCCAGGCAAACGCGCACTATCTAGTGCACTTTTTCTTAAAGTTAATTCCCTCGCTTTCTTAGCGGCTTCTCTTGCCTGCGCAGCCACGAATACCTTATCAGCGATCATCTTGGCAATAGAAGGGTTTTCCTCGAAGAATACGGTCAGGGCCTCTCCACAAATTTGTTGAGAAATAGAACCTACATCTCCATTCCCTAGTTTTTGCTTAGTTTGTCCCTCAAACTGAGGATTTGGGACCTTAACAGAAACAATAGCAGTTAACCCCTCTCGGATATCTTCTCCAACAGGAGATAATTTATCATTTTTTACAAGGTTATGCGCTTTGATGTAAGAGTTGAAAGCACGAGTCAATGCTGCAGAAAAACCTGATAAGTGGGTTCCCCCCTGATGAGTGGGAATATTATTTGCATAAGAATAGATCAATTCGGAATAGCCGGAGTTCCATTGTAATGCAGCCTCAAACTCAATCTCTCCATCATTACCTTCACGTTTGCCCGAGATATAAATAGGCTCAGGAAACAGGCTTTCTTTATTTTGGTTTAAATAACTTACAAAAGATTGGATACCCCCTTCGTAAAAGAAGGTGACCTTATCAAATGCGTTGTCTCTATCATCTTCAAGGTGAATGGTAATACCACGATTCAAAAAGGCTAGCTCTCTTAATCGTTTAATCAGAACAGATCGATCAAAAGTGCAAACGGAGAAAATCTTAGGATCAGGGTAAAAGGTAATTTCAGTCCCACGTTCTTGGGTTTCCCCTAATCTTTGTAAAGAAGAAGTAGGAATCCCACGAGAAAAAGACATCTGATACTTTTGGCCATTCTGAGAAACCGTTGCAACCAGTTTTTCTGAAAGGGCATTTACGCAGGAAACACCCACTCCATGCAAGCCCCCAGAAACCTTATAGCTATCTTTATCGAATTTTCCTCCGGCATGCAAAACAGTAAGGACCACCTCTAAAGCGGAAATCTCTCTACCCTGCTTAGCAGACTCTTTCTCATGGATTTGGACAGGAATTCCACGCCCATTATCCGTTATAGTCATGCCCCCATCTTCTAAAATCCTAACTGAGATCCCCGAACAATAACCAGCCATAGCTTCATCCATACTGTTATCCACTACCTCATAAACGAGATGATGAAGCCCAGCAATGCCCGTATCACCAATATACATGCCAGGACGCTCACGAACAGCCTGAAGACCTTCTAAAACAGTGATAGCCGATGCATCATAATTCTTTTTATTCGTGTCCATAAATCATCCTAACAAAATTCGTATTTCTTTGACCTTGGCCTGAGGGAGCGTTTGATGTAAAAGAGAAAGCAACTCCCGTTGATCTGTTTGCTTTAACAAAGCATATAAAGAAGCATTGTCCGCTTTAATAGACAAAATATGATCCTTAAATCCTACCGCACGAGTCATCCCATTATAGTGATTCTTGCCTATTTCATTCCATGCCTCAATAACCTCCTGAGGCCTTAAAGCAACTATACGTTGGATATCTTGTAAATAACAGTAAAGGTAATCTTTTGCATGTTTAATGGTGGAAGCTGTTCTCTTAGCACGCTTCTTTTTAAAAATCAGGTGTTTTTTTTCAAAAAAAGACATGAGAAAAGCTCTCGCTAACAATAAACAAATTCTATCCCAAATTCTCTTCTGAGAAAACATTTTTGATATACAGAATTACGCAAATAGCATCCTCCTGCATACACAATTTCCATCTCCTTCCCAGCTCTAACACTTTTACAAAGCAACTATACTTCATCATGTAAGATTGCTTCTCGCAATTGTTTCATGACCTCTTGCATATAATGCAAATTATGGATAGAAGCCCAAATTGCGGCATTAGGTTCACATACTTTAAATAAGTGTTGTAGATAGGCCTTAGAAATACCAGATCGACAGGTTGAACATTGACAATGATCATCAATTAATGATGTATCTCGAGAAAAAGCACTATTAAAAATCTTGATGGGACCTTTTGGAGATAAAATCAAACCATGACGAGCGGCTTTCGTTGGATAAGAGCTATCAAAAGAGTCTATCCCAAATCCCACCGTAGAATAAATAGAAGGCAAATCACCTATTCCTAAAAGGTGGACAGGACGTTCTTTTGATAAATAAGATGTTGTTACATCAACAACATTAATAACCTCTTGTATATTTCTCCCTAAACTACCACCAATAGCGAAACCATCAAAATCATGGTCTTCTACAAAACGGCACCCCACCCTACGTTGCTCAGGATCTATTCCTCCGTGAATAACCCCATACATAGACTGATAACGAGGATTTTGCTTATGATAATCTAAAGAACGCCTTTCCCATTGATAAGTCCGAGCAAAGGATTCTGTTGAGTACTTTTGGTCTGCATGAAACGGAAGCAGTTCATCTAATGGAATAATAATATCGGCCCCTAAATCTTTCTGCGCTTGCACAGATATTTCCGGCGACAAGAAAAGTTTTCTCCCATCCCGATAAGATTTAAACCAGACCCCATCATCCGTTACCTTCAGAATAGAAGAACTCCCCTTCTTCTTCCCACGACTTTTAATCTCTTCCGCAACCGAACCGTAAGCTAAACTGAAAATTTGAAAACCACCCGAATCTGTGATAATCGGAGCCTGTCTGTTCATAAATGCATGCAACCCACCCATAGAAGCTATAGCTTCAGTCCCTGGATGGACCAACAGATGGTATGTATTGCAAAACAATAGGGGAATATTACTATGATCTATGACGCCTTTCAAGGCTGCATTCGTAGCAACAGGTACAAAAGCTGGCGTCTCAATACCCCCATGCGCTGTTTCGATTCTTCCTACACGAGCTCTAGATTTTTTTGACTGATGGATGATATGAAATTTAAGCACCTATTCTAATCCCCAAGCTTCTCCAGTGAATCAACTAGAGTAACATATGAGTCGTTTCCTTAGAATTTTAAAGTTATTTTTCACATCGACATCAATTATAGGTTAAAAATGAATTAATTAATCAAAATAGAAGATTTCTTAAATGAATAATAGTACTCTATTTGACTCAATCTTTCTAAATGAATAGGAGCCGCTAAATAATGGAGCGTATTTCATCATCACTAGAGCCGCTTGGGCAGGCACTTAAACAAACTTTTACAGCACTAAACAACGTTAATTACACAGATTATTTACAATCAAAAACAGTACAAACCATTGGAGTAGTTGCACTAGCCATTCTAGCTGCTGTAGCTGCAATCACAGGACTGTCTTGCTTATTTATGGCTATTGGTCCAGTTTGTTCGTCTGTCATATTTGCTTGCACCCTTAGTGCATTAGTCTTAGCTTGCATGCCCACCATAATTAAATCTGCGACAAAACAATATGCAACTAAGGCAACACAAACACCCGCTCCAAAAATTAAACA
>CALGBW010000039.1 GCA_937884635.1 uncultured Chlamydiaceae bacterium | reverse complement strand
AACGCAGATGAAGAGAACGCAGAGCTCTTGCGCTTGCAAGCACAGCAAAAAGTAGAGACATTTTTACGATGGTGTCAGTCAGGATCTCTCTCTGCAGGTGTCGCTGCTTTATACACTTATGAAAGTCAAATTCCTGAAGTAGCAGGGGCTAAAATCTCTGGTTTGAAAGAGTTTTTTGGTTTCGAAAATCCTGAGGATTACGAATACTTTTCCGTCCATCATGATATTGATATCAAGCACTCTCAAGAAGAAAGAGAGATGATTGAAATGTTGAAAAAAGATGATGAGGAGCTAGCTATACAAGCTTCAAAAGAAATTTGTGAAGCTTTATATGCTTTTTTAGGTTCATTCATAGAAGAACCTTGCCTGTGTGCTTAAGGGCCTCCTTTTGCCAAGAGACATCCTAGGATTAAACCCTAGGGTGTCTAAGGGGTAATTATTGATATGCTTTTTCACAAAGATCTTTCCTACCAGGGCATTTCCCCTTAGGTTTTTTGCAGTTAGGACAGATTACTTTTTCTGCTGCATTCACTTTCTTCTCTGTATTACTAGTAGTACTTCTTTGTGTATTTTGGTGAAAAAGTATCGGTGCCGCTGCATAATGTAACGGATCCCAACTCAACATACTTATTCCTTTGTTTAACGTTATTTAAGATAGTTATTCTTTCCCAAGAAGTTTTTTAAAGGTTTCTTGCAAAAGCAGCAAGGGATCCTTTGAATGATCTGCTGTATTTTTTCAACGTTCTCTTTAGAGGGGAGCGAAATACTCTTACAGGGTGTTATTAAGGGCATATTAGCTTGTTTAATCTTAATGAAATAACTTCAGAAGAATATGGTTTTGTTGGTAGGGCGATTGACGATAGCTTATGGATAGAGTTAGTTAAGGATTATGATTGCGTAGGTGATCAGTAAAAAAGCCCATGGTATTCCATGGGCTTATCTTTTTTCGTTCAGAAAACTATAAGGTCTGTAGTCTAGAGGTAGTCCTCTCGAGGGGTTTAAACAAGTTGCACTTCTGGAGCGGCCTCTTGTTCCTTGACTTTTGCTTTAGAACTGTTATTCAGCGCATCATGAATGCGTTTTTCCACTTCTTCATAGAGAGGCTTGTTGCGTTTAAGTTCTTCTCGAACAGCTTCTCGACCCTGTCCTAACTTGCGTTCTTGATAGTTAAACCAGGAACCCTTCTTCTCGATGATATTATTTTCTACAGCCAAGTCTAGGATACAGCCTGCAGAGGATATGCCTTCATTAAAGAGAATATCGAATTCCGCTGTTCGGAATGGAGGAGCAAGTTTATTTTTTGCCACCTTCACTTTAATGCGGTTTCCAATATCAAGATTATCATTTCCTTTGATGGAACCAATGCGTCGAATATCAATACGGATGGAAGAGTAGAATTTTAGAGCACGTCCTCCAGTTGTTGTCTCTGGATTGCCGAAACTAACGCCAATTTTTTCTCGAATTTGGTTAATAAAAATAGCACAAGTTTGTGTACGGGCTAGCGTTGCGGTTAGCTTTCTTAATGCCTGGGACATCATACGCGCTTGTAATCCAACATGCACATCTCCGATATCACCTTCGAGTTCACTTTTAGGAACTAAAGCAGCGACAGAGTCAATGACAATCACATCAATTGCTCCTGATCGAGCAAGGAGCTCTGCAATGCTCAAAGCATCTTCACCACAGTCGGGTTGAGAGATCATTAGATCATCGATATTAGCTCCAATGAGGGAAGCGTAGTTAGGATCTAAAGCATGCTCAGCATCAATATAAGCAGCCATCCCACCAGCCTTTTGTGCATTAGCGACAATATGAGTGGCTAATGTTGTTTTCCCTGATGATTCAGGACCAAAAATTTCTATAATTCTTCCTTTAGGAACACCGCCAATGCCTAAGGCAAGGTCTAAAGACAAAGCCCCGGTTTTAATCGTAGCAATTTCATTAGCAGAAGAATGTTTTCCGAGACTCATGATAGACCCGGAGCCGAATTGCTTTTCAATGTAAGCAACCGCAGCCTCCAAGGCTTTTTTGCGATCGGGTAAATTCATTACGAGTTATCTCCTTTTTCCAACTTTGGTTGATATGAGACCTAAAGAGACATTCCACTAGGTTAGTGGTGGATTGTGAGAGCGTTAGAAAAAGTCCGTTTGTTCCCGATATTCAATCACTCTCTTTCGATATTTTCTCTATGCGGAGAGAACAACTCAAGATAAAAATGCAGAAGATCTAGCTGTAAGTAGAACCTATAGGTTTAAACCCTATAGGTCCATAAGGAGGGGCTAAGATGGGAATAGGGATGGCTTCCCATCTTGGTAAGAGATTTTCTTGGTTATTGTCCCTGACGGGGAGAATAACACAGCAGTCCCACATCCCTTCTCTACTTTGGTATAAGGGAAAAAATCTCCTAAGCGGAAATACTCTCCCTTAATGAGTAAATCATTGTCATATTCCTCTGTGACCATGACCTGTCCCTCTGGGTAGTATAGGGTGAGGAGACCTGTTTTTTTATTATTCAGCAATTCTCTAGAGCTCTCAATATTCCCATTAGCATACCAGGTTTTAGCTGGGCCTCGGAGAATGCCTTTATGCCATGTTAGTAAAACTCTGGGTTGCTGAGATTCTAGATAGAAAAAGACTTCTTCTCCTTCTTTGAGTCCTGAAACAAGAGAATAGACTTGGGCTATTTGTCCATGTAAAGAATCAAAGACCGTAACTTTACCTTGTGTCTCGCCATGAGTAATTTCTCGTGTCTCTAAGATCGATCGCTTACCGTAGATAACCTGCAGTCCACAGCCTTTTACTACCTGAGCATGTAAAGCATGTGTTTTAGGGTCTAGATAGCGGCCTGATTGCAGGCGTCCATTGACATACTCTTCTTCGGATAGGACCTGGGCAGAGCCTAGTTCATAACGAAGAGAAGGGCCGTGTAGTTTCCCCTGGGAATAGGTTTGTTTTTTTAATACATGGCCTTCATCTGTATATGTCAGAAATTCTCCCTCTGCTAATCCTTTGTGGTAGGAGGTCTCCTTCCAAGTAGAACCATTAGAATGGTAGTAAGTGGAAGCACCCTCTAAGAGGCCTTTTTCGTAATGGATAGAAGCTTCTAAGAGACCTTCATCATTGTATGCTAAGGTTTCCCCATGGAAAAGCCATGTAGATTCCGCAGAAGGATGTAGGTCAGCAATACCGCCGATAATGTTAGCTTGTATTTTGATTTTGCCATTGCTATGCCATTCTCGATAACGCCCGCAAGCGCGGTTGTTGACGCATTCAAGATATTGCTTGAGTTGCCCATTTGTATGGTATGTAGTCAGGCAAGCAACAAGCTCGCCCGCAGCATTTTTATAGAGCCGCATAACTTTTTGGTATGGCTGCGGCGAAAGAAAATCAACTTTGGCATATTTTTTTAATTTTTCTTTAGAACTGATTGTTTCAGAAAGACCATTACGATCAATGATATTGATACCAGTCAGCACAAGTCTATCGTACGTCCCAGCATACAACGGGGAGGAAACGAACAGTCCTAGGAGAATTCCGTAACGAATATAGGTTAAAACCATCTACTTTTTGCCTCAGCTTGTACTAACCACACTTGGTTGCCCAAGGGAGTAGTGTATTTAGTCATTTCCCAAAAGGAGAAAAACGCTAAAGGAGCTTGAGGGTTGTCGGCTGAAAATAAGTGTAGAATAGTTTTAATATCATGGTTGTCAGTTTCTACTGGATGGAGGCGGAAGGAGAAAAGCCCCTGTTCTTTAGAGAAATCCCATACACAAAGGTTTTGGGATAATGCCGTTTGGCGAGCTAAAACCTCTTTGCTGAAAGAGAGCAAAGAATCTTTAGGTAACGACTTTAACCAGGCGCGTTCTTCTTGTAGTAAGCTTAACTCCTGACTCAGTTGTAAAATCTGTTCAGAAGTTGTTTTTTCTCTACTGAGAAGGAGTTGTTTGTTGCGTGCAACGCAACGTAGATGTTTGTCTTGTGTCTTTTTTAAGGCAAAAATCTCTTCATGGAGAGAGCGCCATTGTCTTGTGATGAGCAGGTGATTATGCACGATTTTTATCATAGGAAGCGTGCTGATCATCCCCAAGCAAAAAAGTAAGGCAAAAGAAAGAGCTTTTTTCATACAACCTCCTCAGAAAGAATAAAACGCAATTCAAAGCTTTCTGGTGTAGGTTGAGTTTTTTTCACATTTTGTAGCTGTGGGTTATGGGTGATTTTCCGTAGGAAAGCATCTACATGTCGCGCACTTCCATTTCCTTTAACAAATACTAGAGCGCGGTGAGCACGAGTAGGTTCAAGGGGAGTTGGATAATCTTTTAACGTATAAGAAAAGTGAGAAAACGTTACGGAGGAATCAGCTAATGTTTCTAATAAAGCGATAACCTCCTGATGGGAGGGAATAGGTGGTAAGAGAGGAATAGGTTTAGCAGAGGCTAGCGCATTTGTTTGCTCTGCTACAGTTTTTTTAGCTGCTTCCCAATTTCGCGATAATGCCTCTTGCTCAGGGTATACCATGGCGTAAGTACTACGCACATGTTTAGCGAGGGAGCATTCTAACCATCCCGTTACAGCGGCAATACATAGTGTTGTAGCAATGGCCATTTTCCCAAGGACGCAGCAAGAGCGGCCAAGCCAATGACGATGGGCAGCTGAAGAACTAAAAGCCGGATGATAAGGGAAGGCTGGTTGTCGATGGGCACCTCGATAAGCAGCTGCAAGGGCATCGCGATACTCTTCATCCACAGTAAAGGGAAGAATATCCACGTTGATAACAGGAAGCCCTAACTGATAACTAAGCGCTGTTTTCTGCCTGTCCGAAAGAAAAGAGGTGTGTAGATGAGCTAGAGAAATGGAATAAGTTGCTTTGATATAGGCAAGTGTTGCTGCAATGGCTTCACCTAGTTCTTGTGTGGACAGGGTGTTTGCAAGGGAACGTGCTACCAAGACAGATCCTTTCTGCACAAATAGACAAGTGGTATCTATGTTTCCTTGGTAAATAAGGAAATAGGAATCTACATTCTTTAGTAAAGAACGTTGTGCTAAAAAGAAAATATCTAAAGGTTGACAGGAGATATCATCGGGGAAAACACGGGCAGGAAGAAGATAGGATAGCTCCTCTTCGACATGATCTTTTTGTGTCATCCACAGCGCAACAGGGGTTTCATTAGAGGCATTTCGTTCTCCTTGTTGAGAGAGAACTAGCAAAGACTCCCAGGGTAAAGCGGATGTTGCCTCAAGTTCTATTTGCGTCGCTTGGGAAATGTGTTTTTTCTTCTTTAAAGAGGAAAAAACATTTTTCATAAAAACAGCAGAGCTTTTTAAAGAAAACGTTGTTTTGGATGTAAAGAAAAATTTTTTAAATGAAAAAGAGTCTCCAGGAATGAGACGCTCGCAGCGCGCAATGACCCAGCCTTTGCATGTTTTCTGCAAAATTGCTATTTTAATAGATCGGTTTGCATCAGGAGCGATTCCGATATGATAAATGGGTAACCGGCTCATAGTACTGGGTTGTTAAAAGAAAGCGCACATTTTAATAAATAAAAGCGAGTTTTTCAAGAATAAAGGATATTTTTTATTATAAACAGTAGGTTGTAATGTTATCTTATTTTTTAAGAACCGCTATCAATATTTATAGTTTTTTAATTTTAGTGTATATTCTTGCTTCGTGGGTGCCCGAATGTCATCAAACAGGGTGGTACCGGCGTGTATGTGGCTGTGTAGAACCTTATCTGAGTTTTTTCAGGCGGTTTGTTCCTCGTTTAGGCATTATCGATTTTAGTCCTATTATTGCCTTATTGTGTTTAGAGGCGTGTTCTTTTGTTCTGCTGAGAGTCATATACTTATTGACTACTTAATAAAATACTCTTGGTATGTCTGTACGTATAAAATCTATTTGTCTTAAGTCGCCGATTGTTTACGCTCCTTTGGCTGGGTTTTCGGATTATCCTTATCGGCGTATGTCTGCTTTGTACCACCCTGCACTCATGTTTTGTGAGATGGTTAAGGTAGAGGGATTGCATTATTGCCCGAAACGCACGTTGAAGTTATTGGATTTTTCAGAAGAGATGCGCCCTATTGGTGGACAGCTATGTGGAAGCCGTCCTGAGTTGATGGGGGAGTCTGCGAGAGTTTTAGAGGGGCTAGGCTTTGACCTTATCGATTTAAACTGTGGTTGCCCTACCGATAGAATTACAAAAGACGGCAGTGGATCTGGTTTATTAAAATCACCTGATTTAATTGGAAAGATTGTAGAGCAAATTGTTGAGGCGGTCTCTATCCCCGTGACTGTGAAAATTCGCTCCGGGTGGGATTTTGAGCATATTAATGTGGAAGAAGTTGTTCGCATTATCAAAGAGGCGGGGGCTAGTGCTGTTTTCGTACATGGTCGTACGCGTGCGCAGGGATATCAAGGCCCTAGCAATAAGGAATACATCAAACGAGCTAAACAAGCAGCTGGGAAAGACTTTCCTGTGTTTGGAAATGGCGATATTTTTTCTCCAGAAGCAGCAAAGGAGATGTTAGAAGCCACATCGTGTGATGGGCTTTTAATTGCAAGAGGGACAATGGGAGCGCCTTGGATAGCGAAACAAATCGAGGACTACTTAAGAACGGGTACATACCAACCAGTTTCCTTTGCTACCCGTAAGCAGGCTTTCCTGCAGCATTTACAGTGGATAGAGGAGTACTATCAAAGTGAAGAGAAATTCCTTGTGGATACAAGGAAGCTCTGTGGGCATTACCTCATCCTTTCTGCTAAGGTCCGTCAACTTCGCGCTGATTTAGCCAAAGCTTCTTCTTCTAAAGAAGTTTATGACGCTATTCTTTCGTTTGAGAATCCCGAAGTAGATGAGGGCTAAGCATTTTTGCTAGTTGTAGCATGTGTATAGGCTCTTTTCCAAGGATAGCTGCTAGCTTCGTATCGGGAACCAACATGGTTTTATTCGCAGGATCTTGTAATTGATTTTCTTTGATATAGATCCATAGTTTTTTGGTTGCATCTGGTCTGGAAACTGCTTCTGAGCCAATGATCCGCGCTAGTTCGGGGGTTGGCTGAAAGAGCGGTTGCTTTCTCGGTGTTGCGGATTTCTTCTCAGATTTTTTCGCGACAGCCTTTTTAGCTTTAGAAGCTGGAGCTTTTTTAGAACTGGATTTCTTCGTTGTTTTCTTTTCGTAAGGTGTTTTCGGCTGACCTGCGTACTTGCTGAGCACGGCTTCTACGGAGTTCCCAATCACATTACAGTCTGGATACTCTGAGCAAGAGTAGAAAATCTTGTTATAGCGAGAACGTTTACGCAAAATCTTACCTGTGCACCCTACCGCTGGGCAGTTAACCGGTTCTTCATCTTCTGGCTCTTCACCCTTTTTATGTAGAGTGATTGTTCCGCGGCATGTGGGGTAGTTAACACAACCGAGGAAGCTCCCAAATCTACCATGTCGTACTTTCATAGGGCCATTGCAGATGGGGCAGGGGCTGTCCCAGGGCGTATTCTCAGCGTAATCGGCCTTGTTAAAAGACAGCTCTTCTTCAGAGGTCTTGTAGTCACATGTTGGGTATTCAGAGCAGCCGAAGAAGTAGTGATTTTTTGCCCAGATTTTGACAAGCTTACCTTGATGACACGCTGGGCAGGGCATGTCTGTAACAATTCTAGGAATTTCTGCTTCTTTTTCTGCTGTTAACACCTGTGGAAGAAATTGATCGCAAAATTCTTTGAGTAGTAGCTTCCAAGGCTTTTTATCATCAGCGATTAACTCAAGCTCGTCTTCCATCAACGCTGTGAAGCCAATGTCCATGATACGAGGGAAGTTCGTCTCTAAAAACTGAGAGATGATCTTACCTAACTCTGTTGGGCGTAAGCGCTGATTTTCTTTGATGGTGTACTCCCGACTTTGAATTTTATTCATAATCGTTGCGTAGGTGGAAGGGCGACCAATCCCAGATTTCTCCAGTTCTTTTACTAGAGAGGCCTCTGTAAACCTAGGTAAAGGTTTCGTGAAAGCTTGCTCTGCAGAGACTTGTTCTTTTAGAAGGATGTCTTGAGCATGTAACTGTGGAAGCAAGAGGTGCTCCTCTTGATCGCTCTCATCATCAAATTTTTCTTCATAAACAGCTAGGAAGCCTTTGAATTTCAGAACAGATCCTGAAGCGCGTAAGTCAATATGCACATCTGTGGAAATGTGTAAGGAAAGAGTATCATATATAGCTGGAGCCATCTGAGAGGCAACAAACCGTTCCCAAATCAACGTATATAGCTTAAATTGATCTGCTGTAAGCCGATTACGCAGTTTATCAGGTGATAGAGAAAGATCTGTAGGTCGAATTGCTTCGTGAGCATCCTGCGTCATTTTTTTTGTTGCGTACACATTTGGCTTAGCAGGTAGGTACTCTTTGCCGAATGTTTTATTGATGTACGAGCGTACTTGCTCCAATGCTTCGGGGTCTGTACGGACGGAATCGGTACGCATATATGTAATCAATCCCGTTGCATCTCCTTTGTCTAATTCCACTCCTTCATATAAGGTTTGAGCTACTGACATCGTACGAGAAGAGGAGAAGTGAAGATGTCGGCTTGCCTCTTGTTGCAACGTTGATGTAATGAACGGTGGCGCTGGATTACGTTTTTTCTCTTTCGCTTCTACACGAACGACTTGGTAAGAAGCTTTTTCCAAGAGAGCGGAGTACTGCTTAGCCGCAGACTCATTATTAATAAGGGTAACGTCTTGCTCTGTCTTATTTTTGGGGAGTTCTTTCTCCCACTTCTTCCCATCAATAGCGTAGACATGAGCCCAAAAACTTTTTTTGCTTTTAGGATCTTGCAAAAGGACGCGTAAGTTCCAATATTCTGTAGGGACGAAAGCTTCAATGGCTTTCTCTCTATCCACAACTAACTTGAGAGCAACGGATTGCACGCGGCCAGCCGAGATCCCAGAACGCTGTTGCAGTTTACGACTGAGAATAGGGGAGATCTTATAACCTACAATACGATCCAAAAAGCGACGCGCTTGCTGTGCATTAACCAACGCCATGTCGATTTCTCTCGGATGTTGCAGAGCCTCTGTAACAGCACCTTTCGTGATGGCATTGAAAGAAATTCTTTTTGTGATAGTTCCTTTGGGAAGTTGGTTGGCAATATGCCAAGCTATAGCTTCTCCCTCTCGGTCAGGGTCGGGGGATAAATACACGACATCATAGGATTTAGCAAGCTTGCAAATCTGCTTTACAACGTCTTGTTTATCCGGAAGGATTTGGTAATTTGGTGTGAAGTCATGCTCTATATCAATACCGAATTCTTTTGCGGGCAAGTCAACTACATGACCCAAAGAAGATACAAAAGCAAAACCTTTGCCTAACAGCTTTTGTAGGGTCTTAATCTTTGCAGGAGACTCTACTATGATTAGAGATTTTTTCATGAATATAGGATTTATAGGTGTCACTTCCAAAGGAGCAACAAACGATCAATAGCACTTGATCACTTGCTTTACAGCTGGCGAATTCCCGCATACAGCCGCTTCGTTAATCCTAGCTAATTGATGCTTTTTTGACGATAAAATATCAAGAGCCCCATAGCCTTGGAGAACAAGAGAGGAACATCACCTACTTTCTCTTAGTTATTTAGCGCTTCCAATCCAGAAAGTCATCGCCTCTTATCTCATGTTTGATCCCCATCACTCATGAGTTATCCGTATGAAATTTTTCAATCTCTTTACAAAAAAGGAGGCTATTAAAACTTTTTTAAATCCATTTTGCTAATTTGGTGTCATATTGTTTCGTAACACATAAGATACAAAAACCCCAAATAAGGCTTTAAGATATATATAGAAGGATAATTTTAATTAATTCAAACGGTTTCATTCACTGTCTCTGTAAAACCAAAACCAGTTCACGTATATCTCTGAGCAAGTTTTTATTTAATATTGTTATTAAATGATGCTTAGGGATAACGTCTCCGCAACTTTTTTCTGAAAGTAAAACTAAAAAACAAGTCGAGGTATATATGGCGACAGGAATTGGCGGGGGGGGCAGTAGCTGTCCTTCTTATTGGTGCGGTAATAATGGTTGCGGTGGTTCTGACAAGCGTGGAGAAAGTCCTAAAAAACCTGGCAATGATGAGACGGATAACAAAGTTAAACATGCTGCTGATAAAGCTGGAATTACTGGCAATAATGGTGGTGGAGCAAGCGCGTCGCAACAACCGGGAGGCGGAGGTTTTGAGCCGAAATTTGGAGATGTGTGGTTGCCAGGCAACCCTAATGCTAAAATAAACTATGACGATCTTCCTGAGTGGGATCCAAGTAAGCAACAAAATCCAAATGTTTATGATGGATGTCCAGGTGATAAGCCAAACTTGGAAGACGGTAACCGAGGCAATCCTAACGCCTATAACGGCTAAACTAAGGTTTTTCAAAAAGCTCAAAGACTCGATCCTCATGGTATATACAAAGCTGACCCTGGATCGGGTCTCTTCTTTTTCATTTCAAATCATTTTATGTAACACATTTAGATGCCCAAACTGGGAATTGTCAGCTGCTTGTTTATGGCAGGGATCTTTTTAGCGCCCTATAGTGCGTGCTATCACGGATGTATACTCTCGTGCATCCCGTTACAAGTATCTTTGAAAAGGGCCCTTCACATATAGATATACTATTGTGAGACCCAGAGAACTAGGTGTATAGGTAAGCTTTAAAATTTCGTAATTTATCCGTTTGTTGTATCAATGGAATGTATAGATGAGATGTGAATATCTCGCTATCCAGTACAAGAAATTGTGATAGGTGTGTGTGTCAGATTCAGAGAATTCTTCTTTTGCTCCTATTTCTGATGAGGAAGATTTAATTCGTCTTAACCGGGAGGGTATTATTGCTGGCCCGGGAGAATTGAAATTTTCTTTCCTCAAGCGTGTAGATGAGATGTTAGAGAATGCTCCAGATCATCCAGCTAGCTTTCCTGCTAGGCTTCGTTCCTTGTTCGATATCAATCCAGAACATATTGAAGTTCTTTATACAAATGAGGGTATGGATGTTTGGGAAGCTGGATGTACATGGATCTT
>CALGBW010000038.1 GCA_937884635.1 uncultured Chlamydiaceae bacterium | reverse complement strand
AGGAGAATAGCTGAAACAGCTCCCTAGGATATTATGAGGATTGTATGGATGCAGTGTCCGATGCTGTGAATGAGGCGGTAGAAAAGGCCTTTGACTTCGCAAAGAAAGCTAAGCATGCCTATGTAACGGAAAATCATTTGCTGAAATTTTTGTTAGAAAATACCGATTCTTTGTTTTACCTTGTACTCAAGGATCTCCATGGTAACGTGTCTCTTTTAACTTCAGCTGTGGATGATGCGTTGTCTCGTGAAGCTACTTTAGAAGGGGAAAATAATGGGATGCCAAGACCCTCTCCTTCTCTGCAGCAGATTCTGTTTGATGCAAAAAATGAGGCTAAAGAGTTAGGGGATGAGTATCTTTCTGGAGACCATCTTCTTTTAGCATTCTGGCTTTCTACGAAAGAGCCTTTTGCTTCTTGGAAGAAGACACTTAAGGTAACTCAAAAAGAATTAAAAGAACGTATCAGTAAATTAAGACGTGGCAATCGTATGGATTCTCCTAGTGCAGAAAGCAATGTTCAAGGATTAGAGAAGTATTGTAAAAACCTGACTTCCTTGGCTAAGGAAGGAAAGTTAGATCCAGTAATCGGACGTGACGAAGAAATTCGACGAACGATTCAAGTTTTGTCTCGAAGGACAAAAAATAATCCTATGCTGATTGGTGAACCCGGAGTAGGAAAAACAGCAATTGCAGAGGGTTTAGCTTTACGGATAGTGCAAGGTGATATCCCAGATCCTTTGAAAGGAAAGCAGCTTTATGTACTGGATATGGGAGCATTAATTGCAGGAGCTAAGTATCGAGGGGAGTTTGAAGAACGTTTAAAATCCGTTCTGAAAGAAGTAGAAGCAGCTGAAGGCGAGAGCCTACTGTTTATTGATGAGGTTCATACCTTGATTGGAGCTGGAGCTACAGATGGAGCTATGGACGCTGCTAATTTACTGAAGCCGGCCCTGGCCCGGGGAAGTCTACATTGTATTGGTGCTACAACATTAAATGAGTACCAGAAATACATAGAAAAAGATGCTGCTTTAGAACGTCGGTTTCAGCCTATTTTTGTCTCGGAGCCTTCTCTAGAGGATTCTGTTTTTATTTTAAGAGGATTACGAGAGAAATATGAAATTTTTCATGGAGTCCGAATTACAGAAGGGGCTTTGAATGCAGCGGTATTACTATCGTATCGGTATATCACAGATCGGTTCTTACCGGATAAGGCTATTGACCTTATTGATGAGGCGGCTAGTTTGATTCGTATGCAAATAGGCAGCTTACCCTTGCCTATTGATGAAAAGGAACGCGAGTTAGCCTCTTTGATTGTTAAGCAGGAAGCAATTAAGCGTGAGAAGTCTCCTTCTTACCAAGAAGAAGCCGCTGGGATTCAAAAGGAAATCGATAAGTTAAAGGAAGAGCTAGCTGCCTTGCGTCTACGCTGGGATGAAGAGAAAAAGTTGATTTCCGGACTAAAGGAAAAGAAAAATTCATTAGAAAACCTAAAATTTGCAGAAGAAGAAGCTGAAAGAGTTGCTGATTACAATCGTGTTGCTGAATTGCGGTATAGTTTGATTCCTGCTTTGGAAGAGGAAATCAAACGAGATGAGGCTATGTTGAATCAACGGGATAACCGCCTTCTACAAGAAGAGGTAGATGAGCGGCTGATCGCTCAGGTTGTGGCAAATTGGACAGGTATCCCTGTGAATAAAATGCTCGAAGGAGAAGCAGACAAGCTGTTAGTCTTAGAGGAGTCTTTAGAAGAGCGTGTAGTGGGACAGCCTTTTGCAATTTCTTCGGTTAGTGATTCGATTCGTGCAGCTCGTGTAGGGTTAAGTGATCCTCAGAGACCACTAGGGGTATTTTTATTCTTAGGACCGACTGGCGTAGGTAAAACAGAATTAGCCAAAGCCCTAGCCGATCTTTTATTTAACCGTGAAGAGGCTATGGTTCGTTTTGATATGACGGAATATATGGAAAAACATTCTGTTTCAAAATTGATTGGCTCTCCTCCAGGGTATGTCGGATATGAAGAAGGAGGAAGTCTTTCTGAAGCTTTGAGGCGAAGACCTTATTCTGTGGTTTTATTTGATGAGATCGAAAAAGCGGATAAGGAAGTATTCAACATCCTATTGCAAATTTTTGATGAAGGGATTCTTACGGATAGTAAAAAGCGCAAGGTTAACTGCAAAAATGCCTTGTTTATTATGACTTCTAACATTGGATCGCAGGAATTGGCTGATTACTGTGCGAAGAAAGGATCTCGAGTAACCAAGGAGTCTGTATTATCTGTCGTATCACCAACATTAAGGAAATACTTCACTCCAGAGTTTATCAACCGGATCGACGAAATCTTGCCTTTTGTTCCATTAGGGAATGAGGACATTGTGAAGATCGTAGGCATTCAAATGCGCAGAGTAGCCCAGCGTATGGCTGAAAGGCGTGTAACCTTGACATGGGATGACTCAGTAATCTTGTATTTAAGTGAAGAGGGGTATGATAGCAGCTTTGGCGCTCGTCCTTTGAAACGGTTAATTCAACAAAAAGTTGTTACCTTGTTATCAAAAGCCTTACTCAAGGGGGATATCAAACCAGATACTACAGTTGAATTGACTATGAGTAAAGGTGTGATTGTTTTCAAAAACTAAGAGAAGTACTTTGTCTTCTACAAAAAAAGAATTTCTGTTCCACATATGTGGAACAGAAATATACAAGTCAGACTATCTTACTAGCACTGGCCAAGAATGCATCGTCTGTTTAAGTCGTGGAGTGCTTTTGCAGCACAGTACAGAGAGAACAAGCTAACACCACAGATAGCACCACCTAGTGGGATACCAACTGGACCACCGTATACCATCATGGCGATACCGCAGCATAAGGCAAGAGCAGAGATTCCAATAGCAGCTACTAAAGCAGCAACTTTGCTGGCTATGCAAACGGCTTTCTTCATTTTTTGACATGTTTGTGAAGAACAAAAGCTTCGACATGCTTGATATCCAGGAATTTTATTGAGCATAAATACACCTCAATAAATAAATTATTCTCATAAACTGCCGAATATTGTAGCAGCTTATTTATTTTTGTGAAACATTATTATAATAATTTTTTTAATTGTTTAGATTTGTTTAAGAAATAACTCACAGAGACCTGTACTACGCTCTTGGATCTTATTATTTCTTGTCGCTATGGCGATAGCCTTAGAGGTGCCTACGAGGACGACCAACTGTTTCCCTCGGGTAATGGCTGTGTAAAGAAGGTTTCTGTAAAGCATGGTGAAGTGCGAGGTATGGATCGGGATGACGACGCACGGGCTTTCACTTCCCTGGTATTTATGGATGGAAGTGGCGTAGGCAAGCACAAGGTTTTTAAGCTCACCAATAGAATAGGGAATGAGTTTTCCATCTATATTCACAAGGAGGGTTTTTTCTCCTCGGTCTATGGAGGTAACATACCCAGTATCCCCATTAAACACCTCTTTTCGGTAGTTATTCCGGATTTGCATGACCTTATCCCCAACGCTAAACGCGTACAAGGAGTTTTGTGGAGAGGCTTGAACATTTAAAGCTTTTTTAAGCACAAAGTTTAAGTTTTGGATGCCCAAGACACCTTTTTTCATAGGGGCCAGTACCTGAATGTCTCGAGGGTAAATATGGAATTTTTTGGGAATAAATTCTGTGATGAGGTGGATAATATGCTGAACAGCTTCCTCAGGATCTTCTTTTTGAAAGAAGAGGAAATCTTTTTTTCCGCTTTGCGGAAATAGAATAGGGGACTGTCCCTCATTGACTCTATGTGCATTGATGACGATGTTAGAATCGTGAACTTGACGGAAGATTTTTGTTAGGCAAGTTACGGGGATTTTCCCAGACGTGATCAGATCTTTTAACACATTTCCTGGACCTACACTCGGTAACTGATGTGCGTCTCCGATGCAGATCAAGATAACATGGTCAGGGAGAGCCCTGAGAAAATGGTTCATGAGAGACGTATCAAGCATGCTAAACTCGTCGATAATCACAAGATCACAATCAAGGGGATTATCGGGATCTCTTTTGAAACTGCCAGAAGCAAAGTCATACTGAAGGAGAGAATGAATTGTTGCCGCGTGTCTTTTTGTAATCTCTGACATTCTTTTGGCAGCTTTTCCTGTAGGAGCAGCTAAAAGGATTTTAGAAGTCAGTTTTTCAAAAATACGCAAAATCGCTTGGGTAATCGTACTCTTTCCAGTACCTGGTCCCCCAGTAATAATATGGATTTTTTTAGATAATGAGGCGGCTACAGCATCTTTCTGTTTGTCTTCTAAGTGAATCGATAATTGATTCTCTACCCATTCTAAAGCCTTAGAAACTTGGATTTCTCTTGTACGCTTAGTAGAAAACAAAATTCTCTTGATATGAAAGGCAATGCTTTTTTCAGCAAGAAACAGGTAATACCCCCATACATGGGGTTCGCCGTTTAGGTTACAAATATGTAAGGTTTTTTCATTGTGTAGAGCATAAAGCTGTTTATGGATAAGCTCTACAGCAATTGTAAATTCTTCAGTATTTAATATTTCTTGTACACGAAGGCAAAGTTTATTCTCTGGATAACAGGTATTTCCTTCTTCCTGTAATTCTTTCAATATATGTTGAATCCCCGCTTTTATGCGTATAGGGGAATCTAAGGCGATTCCGATGTGAGTGGCAATAAGGTCAGCTGTTTTAAATCCGACCCCATCCATTTCTTTTGAAAGGATAAAGGGATCAGTTTTGATTACAGTAATGGATTGCTCTTTATATTTGTCATGAATTCGAATTCCATAGTGAACGGGTATATCGTAGCGTTGTAAGAACAAAATGGTTTCTCTTAGGACATATTGTTCTTTCAATTGCACAGATAAGCTTTGACACAACTTGGTAGAGATTCCAGGAACTTCAACAAGTCTTTCTGGTGAAAAATTTAATACTTGAACTGTATTTTCTTGGAAAGTTGCGACAATTTTCTGCGCGATTTTTGGACCCACCCCTTTAATCAGTTTAGAGGAGAGGTAATTGATAATACCGATGTGGGATTGAGGGGTGTCTTTCATGTCTAGAATTTAGAAGAATAGGTAGTCGGCGTCAACATTGATGTACTTCTGCATGAAGTGAATGCCCAAGATAAAGCTTTTGTTTGTCCTAGAGCAAGAGAAAGTACAAACTATATATGTAAAAGAGAGAATTTACGTATTAGTCGTATAGCTGTATTTTGTGCAGATAATGAAATTTTTATTCAATTGTTTCTGGATTTAAGGCCTTTTTCTGAGATTTTTTATGAAAAAGAATTAATGAAGCTAGGCTGCCACCGAGCATCAAGCTAACGCCAATGCCTTCTTGTAACGAGGGTAAGGCTTGTTCGTAAATATAGGAGATGATTAGACCAAAGATCGGTTCAAAAATAAGTAAGGCTCCTAATAAAGCAGAAGAAAGGTGAAGGCTAGCTTTATTCCAGGCGGTAATTGCTAAAGAAGAAGAAAAGATTCCCATGATTCCGGTCAAGCCAATAAATAAAAGACTGTCGGAGGTTGCGATTTGGAAAAAAAGAGTCCTTCCTATATGGGTCACGCCAATTATGTCTAGAAAAATAGCTAAAGGAACACAGACGAATAAGGAACTAATCCCCAGCATACTGCACCAAACTTCAGGTGTAAGGTGTGGTTTTTGGCTAAGGAGGGAGCTATTACATATGATGTATAGCGTCCATACAAAGGTCGAGGTACAAACGCAAATAAGTCCAAAAAAGTATTGCAAGGGGGACACCGAAGAGGTGCTGGCTTGAAATTCGGATATATTGGTTAGCGTAATGCCAAGAAAGATAATGAAGCTAATCAAAGCTAAGGTAGAAAAAGGCAAGTCTTTTGTTTTGATATTGGAGTAAAACAGAATAGCAATAGGGGCAAGCCCAGAAATAATAATGGTTACAGCAGAGCCAACGTAACGAATAGCCAAGGATACCCCTAGGTAATACACAATATTAACTAAGGTTGCCCAAAAAATACTCGAAAGCCACTCTCTGAAAGAAGCGATTTTAAAAATATTCTGTTTTTTGCAGCACAGAGCAAAGGAAGAAAACAAACCAAAAGCCGTATAGCGGGCAAGAACGATTTCCATTTCTTCAAAAGAAGAAAGCAAGCTAGGAATAACGAAAACAATGCTCCAATAAAAACAAGCAACTAAACTGTGAAAAATGCCTAATGGAACATTGCGGTTTTGGGTACATTGCGCATCAGGTACCATAATTCTACCGCCGTTTTTCTTCCTTAACAAAAGTGTTACAGAACGCTTTGCGAAGGAAATATACCATACCCTATTTTACTGGAAAAACTCTTTCTAGACGAGGCTTTTCCTCTGCCTCTATTTTACTGTAGGTGTAGGTAAGAAGGTGACATCCTCTTTTAATTAGCACCTGATTCTTTGAGTGGGGGAACGGCCTATCTAAGATTTTTATTAGATAAAGCTTGGAAGTTTATTCCTATTTTGTTAGAATGGCTCCCTAAAGCTGTTCCGGAGTAGCTCAGCGGTAGAGCAGTGGACTGTTAATCCATTGGTCGTTGGTTCGAACCCATCCTCCGGAGTTTTTTCTTTTCTCTATCAGAAGAGGTGAGTTGTTGAGGTCGAGAGTTCTCATTTATTCTGATGATGGTGTTTCCCCTTATTATTTAAAGCATGTTGTCCGTTGGTTGCGTTCTGCCTTGCCTAGGGAATTTCTTGTTTCCCGTGTTAATCATACTTTCTTAGTTCAAGATCCTTCTTGGGAGAAGGCGACTAAGTTGCTTGTTGTCCCAGGTGGTATGGACCGCCCTTATCATAAGAATTTGCGTGGATTGGGAACGGAGCGGATTTCTCGCTATGTTCGCGAAGGGGGGAATTATTTGGGTATTTGTGCGGGAGCATATTTCAGTTGCCAGCGCCTGCGATTTCATGAATTAGATGGATCTGTTTTTCTTGGTGAGCGAGAGTTAGGATTTTTCCCTGGCAGCGCAGTGGGCCCTGCATATGGCAATGATTTTTCTTATACCTCTCCTGTTGGCGTGCGCGCAGCAAAATTATACTTTCCCCATACACAAGATTATGGTTGGGCCATGTTCAATGGGGGGTGTTATTTTGAACATGCCGAACAATTCTCGGATGTGTTAATAGAGGCCAGTTATGAGGATATAGAGGGACGTCCAGCAGGCATTGTCTCCCGTCGTGTTGATGAAGGGTTAGTTGTTTTATCGGGATTACATATAGAGTGCATTCCGTCTTTTTGTCCTATGACAGAAGCTAATGCTGTCGAGGCGCAAAATATATTACGTGATAATCCTCATCGATTGGATTCCTATAAAAAGCAACTGTTAGCACGTTTACTTCAGTAGCCTGGATATCTTCTATAGGTTTCCCCTATCCTTGATAAAATACGATGGCGATTGGTATAGTGTGGTTTGATCAAGTCTTAGCAGCCGCTCTCTATCAAATATTGTAATCGCGGTTGTCAATGCTGAGACTGATTAACTAAGGTGTCTTTAGGTTTTTTGCATGAGTATCAAAGAAGATAAGTGGATTCGTAAAATGGCCTTGGCTCACGGAATGATTGAGCCATTTGTAGATGGATTAGTGAATAAACATCCGGAGACGGGGGAAAAGTTAATTAGCTACGGATTATCGAGCTATGGGTATGATCTCCGACTATCCCGTGAGTTTAAGGTGTTTACCAATGTATATAATTCTTTGGTGGATCCTAAATGTTTTTCTGAAGACACATTTATTTCTATTACGGATGATGTGTGTATTATTCCTCCGAATTCATTTGCTTTAGCTAGAAGTGTTGAATATTTCCGTATACCACGAAGTGTTCTGACGATGTGCATCGGAAAGTCCACATATGCACGTTGCGGGCTTATTGTAAACGTGACTCCTTTCGAGCCAGAGTGGGAGGGATATGTAACAATAGAAATCTCTAACACAACTCCTTTACCAGCAAAAATTTATGCGAATGAAGGAATTGCTCAAGTGCTCTTTTTTGAAGCTGATGAGATGTGTGAAGTTTCCTATTCTGAAAGAAAAGGTAAATACCAAAAACAACAAGGAATCACAGTTCCATTTGTTTAAGAGATTTTCTATGCATCTGTAAGAGCTCTTGGATATGAAAAGGCACCGTGCATTTCGATGTATAGAAGAAATTTTGGTGAATTCTTGGTGGTTGGTCTTTAGTCTATTAATCGGTTGTTTCATCTACGATAGAGCTATGCAAAAGCTTCTTGTTGAAGAGGAGCGTTTGCGTGGTCGTGTTGTTTCATTAAATCAAAAAATTGACAAAGAAGGGCAAAGGCAAGAGTTCTTCCTTTCCTATATTCATCATTGGGATTCGCCTAAAGTTGTGGAGAAGGCTTTGATTTATCGGTTTGGGTTAGTTCCAAAAGGCTATGTAAAAGTTTGTCTGCCCAACACAGCATCTTCAGCAACATTATCAGATTCTCAATGAGGATTTATTCTATACATGGGTCATCACGTATCAGTTCTTCATCAAGACAAAAAGTTAGATGTATCTTTGAGACCTAAGCTGTTAGCAGAGTTTTGTGGGCAACCACAATTAACAGAGCGTCTTGATTTGTTTCTTTGTGCCGCTATGCAAAGAAATGAGGTTCCTGGTCATTGTTTGTTTTTTGGTCCTCCAGGATTAGGAAAGACCTCTTTAGCTCACATTGTCGCGAATACTGTGGGGAAGGGGTTGATTGTAGCTTCGGGACCGCAGTTAGTAAAAGCATCCGATATTGTAGGAATTCTAACTTCCTTGCAGGAAGGAGATGTCTTTTTCATTGATGAAATCCACAGGATGGGAAAGATAGCAGAGGAATATCTCTACCCAGCAATGGAAGACTTTAAGATCGATATTACTATTGATTCTGGACCAGGGGCACGTTCTGTTCGTGTGGATGTAGCTCCATTTACATTGGTCGGAGCCACAACGCGATCAGGAATGTTAAGTGAGCCCTTGCGTACACGATTTGCATTTACCGGTAGGGTAGATTATTATGCAGAGGAATCCTTATTTTCTATTCTATCTCGTTCTGCAGAGTTGCTTAACATTGATGCAGATACAGACTCTTTGCGTGAGATTGCTAAACGATCCAGAGGGACTCCTCGTTTAGCAAACCATTTACTGCGTTGGGTAAGAGATTTCGCGCAAATGAAAGAAGGCAATTGTATAAATAGTGATGTAGCACAAAAAGCTTTAGCTATGCTATTAATAGACGATTGGGGTTTGAATGAAGTTGACGTCAAGCTTCTTCTTACGATGATGGATTATTATCAAGGTGGCCCCGTTGGAATAAAAACCCTTTCTGTTGCCTTGGGAGAGGATGTCCGTACTCTAGAAGATGTTTACGAACCCTTTCTTATCTTAAAGGGATTGCTTAAAAAAACTTCCAGAGGACGCGTGGTTACCCCTCTTGCTTATAAGCATTTGAATCGCACTCCACATAGTCACGATTGTTAGGAGAGAAAAAGTGAAGATATTCAGACATATTCTTCTTGGCCTTTCTTTAAGTATGAGTTGCGTGAGTCTTGCTGAAGTGAAGGTTTCCGATGCTTTTGTTACTCAAGAGCTCATTTCTGAGCCAAAAATTCGTGTTCTTCTTCTAGAAGAAAGTACAACAGCTTTAATTGAAGCTAAAGGAATGCATCGGGTTTATGGCGATGGGGAGTTGTTAGGTGCATTTGGTCAAGGAAGACGTTGCGCTGCTCATGCTTTGTATGGGGGGATTCGATGGGGGGATAATTACCCTAATGTGCAACATCTGAAAATTGAACCTATGGAAGCTGATGCTTCCCTGTTTGTGAACGGGATCCAATATCAGGGGGCTGTTCATATTCATAAAACAGAAAACCATTGCATCGTCGTTGTCAATGAATTAACGATAGAGGATTATCTAAAGTCTGTTCTTTCCGTAAAATACCTGAAAGAGATGGATAAGGAAGCGTTGTCCGCTTGTGTAATTTTAGAGAGAACAGCTCTGTATGAGCAGTTGTTGGCTAATCCTTTGCAACAACCGTGGAATGTTGTAGCAAAAGACGTCAATTATGCTGGCTATGGAGTGACTCGCCAAGCCTATGGAGTGGAAGAGGCTGTTGATTGGACATCTCGTTTGGTTTTAGACAATCCAGAAGGTTTGATTATCGATGCAGATGGGTTGTTAAAAGAGAATATTGATCGATTTGCTATCGAAGGCTATAACGCAAGACAAATTCTCGAGCAGTTTTATAAAGAAGCAGACTTTGTTGTTATCGAATCTTGGGATAACGAAGCAGTCTCTGATCATTGTCTTTCATAAATGACTGTTGCCGCTGCGCAGTTGTTGTGATGGCATTTCTTTCTTGCCGTTTATCTTGTAGGAAGATAGGTGAGACTATAATTTTCACTAATAGCCACCAGTGTTGTGCGCCCTTCTATTTTCAGGCTTTGGGGAAGTTCTTCTTCGCTAAAGCCTGTTGTGCTGTCTACGATCTTTTTATAATGGGAAAAACCATCACGCAGTTTAGGGAGTTGGATCGTGATTGGTGTGTCATCTGTGTAAAAACAGATGAAGAGGCTGTAAGAAGGGCGGGGGTATTCATAAGAGAGAAATTTACCCGCGTACCACTGTTGAGGGGTTCCATCAGCATTGAACCACTTCACATCATGATCAGAGAGAAATTGATTTTGAAAGATTTCATGATATTGCTTTCGTAGGCTAATCACACGACAAACAAAGTCGAATAGGGACTGTTGTGTTTCGAGTTGATTCCAAAGAAAATAATTTTTCATAGAATCAAGAGCCCATCGGTTGTTATTCCCTAAGGCAGAATGGCCGTATTCATCTCCTGATTGCAACATGGGAATTCCCTGAGATAAAAGGATCGCAAGAAAGAAATTGCGTAACTGCTTTTCCCTTATTTGTATGATATGGGGATTTTGTGTGGGGCCTTCCTCTCCAAAGTTATAGCTATAATTGGTATTTGTCCCATCGCGATTATCCTCACCATTTTCCTCATTGTGTTTGTTGTTATAGGCAACAGAGTCGTAGAGGGTAAATCCATCGTGACAGCTGAGATAGTTAATGGAATTAAGGGGACTTCCTTGTGGATAAATATCCTCTGAACCAGATACGCGCGATGCGAAAGTAGGCAATAGCTGTGGATCTCCATTGAGGAAGGCTTTTACCTGATCGCGATAAGGCCCGTTCCATTCACTCCATTTTGTGCTGATCGTGGGGAATACCCCAACCTGATACAAACCGCCCGCGTCCCAGGGTTCTGCTATTAATTTTGTATCAGCTAAAATAGGATCAGAGGAGATCGCTTGTAATATCGGAGAAAGGGAAAGGGGAGCGCCATTAGTTCCTCTGGAGAAGACAGAAGCTAAGTCAAAACGAAATCCATCAACATGCATCTCCTCTACCCAGTATCGCAAAACATCTACAATCCATTGCGTGGTGGCAGGGACATTTGTGTTTACGGTATTACCGCAGCCTGAATAGTTCAGCAGATCCCCGTTTTCATTCACCATGTAATAAGAAGAAAGATCAATCCAAGGAAGAGGACAAGAGCTTTTGTCAAATCCTGTATGATTAAAGACAACATCAAGCCAAACTTCAATCCCCGCTGCATGCAAGGCTTTAACTAAGGTTTTAAATTCTCTAATGGGTGCTGTAGGATCGGAACCATAGGCATAACGCCGACAAGGGGAAAAGAAATTGACCGTTGCATACCCCCAGTAATTACATAAATGAGGAAACTGCGCATTTTTAAATGGATGGTGTGCTTCATCAAATTCAAAGATAGGCAGAAGCTCGATTGCATTAACACCCAATTTTTTCAAGTGATCTATTTTTTCAATAATGCCTAAAAAAGTTCCTGGAAAAGATGTCTTAGATGAATGATCCCATGTAAATGACCGGACGTGCATCTCATAGACGACAAGATCTTCTCTAGGCAGTTTTAAGGGAACGTCACCTTCCCACAGAAATGGTTCATCTTGAAGATAACAGAATGCAAAGTCACCTAAAACCCTTTCTCCTCCAAACACCTGGGGAGATTGGATATTTTTTGCATAGGGATCAGCTATAAAGGCAGTGAAATCAAATTGTGAGCCCGCATGGTTAGGACCATTTAAGCGAAAGGCATAGGACCACTGATCGGAAATTCCTTCTACTTCAATGTGCCAAATAGCACCTGTTCGATGGTCTTCTTTGGATAAGTGGACTTCATGAATATAGTTATGCGGATCTCTTAAAACTAAAACCACCTGCGTTGCCTGTGAAGAAAATAGAGCAAAGCGATAGGTACCGCGGGATTGTTTTTTCGCTCCTAGAGGTAAGGGTAGGCATGTATGCAGACGTAAGGAGGTCATGAGCAGCTAGAGAGAAAAGTCATTAATATATTGTTTTCTCATACTTGACGAAAACACTAAAAATGAATAAAAAATTTCACTAAATCGGAGCTTTTCTCAGCATATCGTTGATGTGAGTAAGGCTCGGAGGGTGGCGTTTTCGTATTCCCAAAAAAGCCTCTTTTTTTCAAAATGAGGCTAGGATTGCGTATAAGCGTTTAATGTCGAATCTATTGCTTTTAACTGGCTTACAGTTAAAGGCAAAGCATAGGTTAGAAACCTGGTCAGATAAATAAGTTCGGTTTCTAAGCGTTTTACGTTGAGAATAAGCACATTTGAGTGGGGATTATCAAGTAATCTAGTTACTCAAGAAAACAAGTAATATTTTGTCTAAAAGCGAAAATCTTTCTTCAGGAAGGGTGCGCGTAACAATTATCACAAGGAGATTCCCTCATGTCTAGGCAAAATGCTGAGGAAAATCTAAAGAATTTTGCAAAAGAACTTAAGCTGCCTGATGTAGCTTTCGATCAGAACAATACATGCATTTTGTTTGTTGATGGTGAGTTTTCTCTTCACTTGACTTACGAAGAAAATTCTGATCGTTTGTACGTATATGCTCCGCTACTAGACGGCTTACCAGATAATCCACAAAGAAAATTAGCTTTATATGAGAAGCTTTTAGAGGGTGCTATGCTAGGAGGCCAGATGGCTGGCGGAGGCGTTGGTGTGGCTACAAAAGAGCAGTTGGTGTTGATGCACTGCGTTCTCGATATGAAATACGCAGAGACGAATTTATTAAAAGCTTTTGCTCAGTTGTTTATTGAAACTGTTGTGAAATGGCGAACTGTGTGTGCGGATATTTGTGCAGGTAGAGAGCCTACTGTAGATACAATGCCTCAAATGCCACAGAATAACAGCGGTGGAATGCAACCTCCTCCAACAGGAATTCGCGCATAAATTTTGGTACAGTACAGCATTTGGTTTGTATTTGGGTGTTTCTCCTGTTCCTAAAAGCGAGAATTCTTTTATAGTGGTCTGCAATGAGAAGAGTTTTATCAATGATGAGACTCTTTTTCGTTCACTCGTTTAATGTCAAAACACAATATTTAATTTATCGTTTTATAAAAATAAACGATGAAGTTCGTTGGTGAAAACAATGATGTTTGGTTATTTTGCAGGTTTTCTTGCTGCTGATCCTGAAGAGAGAATGACTTCTAAGGGTAATCGGGTCGTGACTTTTCGTATAGGTGTGAAGACCCGTAACGGAGCAAAAGAAGAAACGGTTTGGTGCACATGTAATCTTTGGCATAATCGTTATGACCGAATGCTCCCTTATTTGAAGAAGGGGTCTGCTGTCATTGTGGCTGGAGATATTTCTATTGATTGCTATTCCAGTAGAGATGGGTCACCTCGTGCTTCCTTGATAGTTAGTGTGGACTCTTTGAAATTTAGTCCTTTTGGTAAGCCTAGTGGCAAGGGTTCTTTTGGTGAGCCATCTGGAGAAGAGAACATTTCCTTAGGTTTTGATGGGGAGAATTTAGATAGTAGTTCCCTAGATAAGGAAGTGTTTACAGGCTATGAGAGCGAAGAAATTCCTTTTTAGTATCTCTTACTGGTAAGTAAGTGCATGGTAAAGGCTATGGTTAAGGTTATTCCTTGGTCATGGCCTTTTTTTCATATTAAATAGCTCAATTCCTCCCCGAAGTCTTTAGCTTGTGGGTAGTTTACTGAGTTGGTAGCGGACTTTTGTCCTATATATAGTTCTAGTTAATAAGAGGGTGGTCGCGTGATCTTTGTTTCTCAAGCATCATTGAATAAACGAGTAAAAGCAGATGCTTTAGTTCTTCCGTTTTGGAATTTTAAGAAGAAAGCTCAGTTAGCTTGTAAGTTAGAAGAGTATCTTGATTCTTATGGCGTTGCTTTAGAGAATTTTACAGGAAAGAACGGGGAAGTAGAGCTTTTATATACTTATAGTGGTGCTAAAGAACAACGAGTGGTTCTTCTAGGGTTGGGGGACAGTGATGAGCTAACAGCAGAGGGAGTGTTCGAGGCCTATGCTAAAGTCACAAAAGCGCTTCTCAAAGCAAAATGTACCTCTGTGAACCTCGTTGTCCCTACGATTTCTCAGCTTCGTGTTTCTGCTGATCTCTTTCTTTCTAACCTTGCTGCCGGCATGCTCTCTTTGAATTACCATTATCCAAAATTTTTCAAGGAGAAGAAGGAAAAAGATGTTTTATTGGAAAAAGTATCTGTTATAGGCGTAGCTCCTCAGGTAGCGAATTCTATTTTTGAAAGAGAAGGGAAAATTTATGAAGGGGTGTATTTAACGCGGGACTTAGTAAATGGGAATGCGGACAGTATCACTCCAGAAACTCTAGCTCAAGTGGCAAAACAGCTAGCTAAGGACTACTCTTCGTTAACCGTGAAGGTTTTAGATAAAACAGCTATTTTAAAAGAAAAAATGGGGTTATTAGCTGCTGTAGCTAAAGGAGCCTCTGTAGAGCCACGGTTTATCGTAATCAGCTATCAGGGTAAGCCCAAATCCAAAGATCATACTGTATTGATTGGAAAAGGTGTGACTTTTGATTCTGGGGGGTTAGACTTGAAACCCGGTAAAGCTATGCTAACCATGAAAGAAGATATGGCTGGAGCTGCTACGGTTTTGGGGATCCTTTCGGGAGTTGCCGCTTTAAATCTTCCCGTTAATGTTACGGGGATTATCCCATCTACAGAAAATGCGATCGGCTCTGCAGCTTATAAAATGGGCGATGTCTACACAGGAATGTCTGGATTATCTGTAGAAATAGGTAGTACGGATGCAGAAGGGCGATTGATCTTAGCTGATGCAATTAGCTATGCGCTAAAATATTGTAACCCCTCTAGAATCATAGACTTCGCTACGCTAACGGGCGCGATGGTTGTTTCTTTAGGTGAGGAAGTTGCAGGTTTGTTTGTAAACCAAGATGAATTGGCCCAAGATTTGTTGGAATCTTCTGCTGCAACATGTGAGCCTTTGTGGAGACTACCTTTAGTAGAGAAATACGAAAAAGCCATTAAATCGGATATTGCAGATGTAAAAAACATCGGTAGCAACCGTGCCGGGGCAATTACTGCAGCTCTCTTCTTACGTCGTTTTTTAGAAAAACAAACTGTAGCTTGGGCTCATTTGGACATTGCTGGTACCGCATATCGAGAAAAAGAAGAAGATCATTATCCAAAATATGCTTCCGGTTTTGGTGTGCGTTGCTTAGTTCATTACCTCGAGCATGGTCTTTCTAAGTAATTGATAATCATAGATCTAAAATTAAAAGAATGAAAAAATGTTTTTTATTTTAATAAAAAATTCATTTTTTCATTAAAGTTTTTTTCATTCCCTGTCGATAGAAGAAGTAAGTAATTACCTTTCTAATTAGGGGAATGAAAATGTTAGGAGTACAAAAAAAACGTAGCAGCAAAAGAACATCTGCTAAGGTTGTTCGTAAGCCTGCGGTGAAAAGGGCTTCTTCTAGCACAGCTAAAAAAGCTCCTGTACGCAAGACTGTAAGAAAAGCTGCACCTAAAAAAGCTGCCGTTCGTAAGCCAGCTGCCAAAAAAGCATCTACAGCTAGAAAATCTACTGTAAGAAAAGCGTCTACAACCAGAAAAACAACTGTTAAAAAAGCTGCCGTTCGTAAGCCAGCTACTAAGAGAGCTTCTTCAAGAAAAGCTCCTGTAAGAAAAGCTGCTGTTCGTAAGCCAGCTGCTAAAAAAACTGTAGCAAAAAAAACAACAGTTAAAAAAGTTGCTTCCGCTCGTAAAACAGTAAGATCTGTTAAATCTTCTAGTGCTGCTAAAAAGGTTTCTATGAAAGCTGCTTCTATGACGACTTGCCGAAAAAATCATAAACATACAGCAGCTTGCAAAGGAGTCTGCACTTCTTCAGCAACAAGAAAACCTAGCTCTAAAAGTCGTGTTCGTACGGCTCATAGCTGGCGTCAACAATTAATGAAGCTAGTTGCTCGTTAATCTTTTCTTATTGTTTGTTTTGTTAGAGGACCTTAGAGGAATTTATCCTTGGATGGGTCCTCTCTTTTTTCTAGTCATTTCCTATTAAGAGCAGAATGCCTATAATCCAGTCAGTTACAGACTGGCCAGGGTAGTGTTTGTGTCTGCCTTTTCTACATTTTCTGCATTTGCTCATGCTTATCGTAATGAGCCATTTCCTATTGTTCTTTTAGGTTCTAAACACCAGGAGGATAGCGCGATTTGTCCGCAGCTGTGTTCCATTTCCAGTATAAAGATATGGGATGGGGTGGGTTTGAAGATCGAAGACCTTACTCCATGGACAGATCATTATAGTTTGTTTGCTCAAAAGGAGTGGGTAGGGATTACACGGCTAGAAAAGGCATCTAAGGATTTTTTGCATTTTATTACGCAGTATATCCAACGTCCCCATCCACATTTGCTATTATGGCTGTTTACTACAGACCTCACTTGTTTTCAGTCTCTTGCGAAGCAAATGAATTTAGGGGCTTCGGTTTCATTATTTGGAGAAATGCGATCTGAGAAAGAAACGCGTCTTGCAGAATTGTTGAGTTTGGAAGCGCAGAAACTAGGGATTACCTGCCCTAAGCAGGCAGCGTTAGCCTTTGTTGAGAAATTCCCTCAGAAAGATTCTATGTATATTTCTAGTGAATTCCATAAGTTCTTATGTTTTTTAGGAGGGAAACAAGCGATAGAGAAACAGGATGTGCAAGCTTTTGTGACAAAAGAAGAGAGCACCTCTCTCTGGCAGTTTATGCAAGCACTTCTTGATAGAAATTTTGTGAATAGCCACAAGGCTTTGCAGCTTTTGATCTCGGAAGGAGGGGAAGACCCTCTTTCTCTTTTAGCGTTTATAAGAAGCAGATACATGCACGCATTGCGAAGCTTAGAAGAAGAGCCTCATGATCGAAAGAATAAGACTAGTTTAATCAGCAAAAGACAATTTTTCTTATATGCCATGAGTGAGCTGTTCTATGCCGAGAACTTGATTAAAAATAATGATCAGGATCCTATTCTAACTCTAGAGATGTTTGTAAGTAAGGTTACTCACTCATAGGGGGACCTTGATAGACGACCTTACCTCCGTACTTCCCTGCTTTCGGTCCTAGCTCTACGATATGATCTACACAAGCTAAAAGCTCTGGGTCATGCTCAACGATAATGAGGGAATGGCCTTCTTGAATCAATTTTCTATATTGTTTGTACAGTCTGTGTTTCTTATCCCTATCCAAAGAAGAAGAAAGCTCGTCTAAGAGGAATAACGTAGGGTGTTTAGGTGGCAGGTATAAAAATCGGGCTATTTTTATTGTTATACGTTCTCCTAAAGATAGCGAAGAAAAGCTTCTTCCTATGGGAAGGTAGCCAAGCCCAGCTTGAATAAGAGCCTGGAGGGGAGCCCTGATTTTTTTTAGGAAGGGGAATAAAGCGAGGATCTCTTCAACAGGCATTTGTAAAATCTGACCAAAATGTTTTCCCTCATAAACAACTTCTTGAGCAAGAGGTTGAATCCGATATCCAGAACAGGTGGGGCAAGGACGTTGTTCAATAGCATAGAACGCTCGGTCGATGAGGTGATATCCTAAGCCTAAGCAGTCCGAACACTGTCCCTGTTTGGTATTTGTGCTGAACATAGCAGGGGTAATATGTAAGGATTTTGCTTGTGTCAGCGAGGAATAGAATGACCGTAACGTAGGGGTGATATCGAAGTATGTGCCGATATCAGATCGCGTTGAAGCTGGGATTGGGTAAGAATCTAAAACCAGGACTTCAGAAAAAGGAGCCTTTCCAATTTCGATCCATTTTTCTGCTTCTGGGTAACACCCCTCCATCAATAACGTAGTTTTCCCTGATCCAGAAGGCCCAGAAATTCCCACAAGATTTCCTAGAGGGAGAGGAAGGGTGAGATCTTGAAGATTATTGGAGGATACATGCACGGACCAAGTACGAGTAGAAGGTTGCAGTGGGTGATCTGTAACTAACCGTTCTTTCTCTTCAGGTATCGTATCAAGGAGTGTTCCTCCTAAAGGACCTGATCCGGGGCCGAGAGGAATGACATGATCTGCATGGTTTGCTAGTCCATGTCGATCTGTAGCAATCACTGTGTTTTTCTGAGCTACTACTTCCTTAAGCAGGGTAATGATTTTGGGTTTGTCAGTAGGATGGAGTCCTGCTAAGGGGTCTTCTAATAAATATAAGATGTGAGTCAGACTCGCCGATAGTATTTTCGCTAGACGAAGACGATAGGCCTCTCCACTGCTCAGGGAATCTTGTTTTTGCCCTAGATTGATATAATCCAACCCCACCTTCTCCACAATATCCAGGCGTTGTAAAAGATCTTGCACTTGTATTCCTTCAGGTAAGGTAGAAAGAAACTGTTTAAGAAATTGAGCGTCTTGCTTGTAGAGAGAGTGAAGCGTTTGTCCGCATACATGCACATGTCGAGTATAGGCATTCAATCCGCTTCCTTCACAGGAAGGACACGGAATAGATGTAAAGAGGGGTGAGGCTAAAGCAGAAGGAGCTTGCTCATATGCTTCTGTCAATAGGATATCAAGTCCTCTTGTATCAGCAGTTCCCTGACAAAGCAGCTGGAATGTTTCCGGGCTTAGAGTTTGGATAGGGGTTTCAGGAGCAATTGAACAAGATTGTAATAATGCTAGTGTAGAATCCACTGGGTAGTGGGGGAATAGCCACGATACAAGCTCCAAGGGAGTATAAGTTCCTAATTGTTCTTGGTGATGCGCAAGAGAAATTCGTGTTATGTGACCGCTTCCATGACAAGTAGGACACGCGCCCTCTGGTTGGTAAGGCGAGAACATTTTTTTATTTAAAGGAGGATAGGTATTCCCCAGGGAATCCTGCCAGCCAAGTGTATAGGTTTTGGGTGCATGGCCATCTGAACACAGAATACGGCAGGTTTTCCCTTGAGAAAAGGCGAGGGCTAAGGCAGAAGACAGGGAGGCCTCTTGTTTTTCTTCGACTTTGACATGTTGTATAACGAGAGCGGGCGAGGAGAGGTTCTTGGGAAGGCCTTCTTCTATATCATAAAAGGTGTTGTTAGCAGCGAGCTTTACATACCCTTCCATCTGTTTTGCTAGGAGAAAGGTGGTAAGGTCTTTTTCTTCAGGGATAAGAACGGTAATTGTAATATAGGTTCCCTTATAAGTGGCTAATAACTCTTCTATAATAGAGGGGATTGTAACCTTAGTAAGAGGCTTCCCTGTGATCGGAGAATGGGGTGTTCCTGATAAAGAGAAAATTTTTTCTAATTCAGATGAGATCCCCAATAAAGAAGCTAGGGAATATTTAGAGCTCCCCAAAGAGCTTTCTTTCTTAATAGCAATCACAGGAGAGAGTCCCTGTACTTTCTCAACATGTGGAAGGAAGGTTTGCCTGATCAGCGCCTGGCGAATATACGTAGGGAAAAGTTCTGCGTAAGCGAGGTTACCAGAAGCGTGCAGGACATCAAAGACTAGTGTATGCTTCCCTGATGCTGAGGGACCTACAACAGCTGTCAGGCAATGAGTGGGAATGGTTAGGTCGATGTGCTTCAGGTTATTATGATGAACATCTGTGAGAGTGATAGCTTGATTGATAGGGACTTTAGGACCGTCTTTTTTAATTTCAGGTAGCTGAGGGGCAGAGAAATACGGTTTTAGGGCATATGCTGTTGGTGTTGTTAGCTGGATTAGCTCCTCTGGTGGGCATTGTGCCAGTACATAACCTCCTTCCGCCCCTCCTTCAGGACCGAGTTCAATTACATAGTCGGAGATCTTCACAACGTGCATATTATGTTCAATGATGATAACTGTATGCCCTTGTCTTGATAGGGATAAAAGAGCTTCGATTAATGTGTGCACATCATGGGTGTGTAATCCCGTTGTAGGCTCATCCAAGATATATAATGTTGCTTCTTGTCGAGGCAGGAGAAATTCAGAAGCAAGCTTCAGCCGTTGCATCTCTCCACCTGATAGACTGGACAGAGGCCTTCCTAGTGGTAGATAGCTGAGTCCTAGGGAACAGAGAGTGAAAATCTGCTCGTGGATATGGGGAACTGTTTGAAAGAAAACCTCAGCCTCACCTGCTGTCATATCTAGGATTTCAGCTAGGGATTTCCCTTGAAACTTAACTTCTAATATTTGCTCTTGGAACCGGGCTCCGTGGCATTGTGAACAAAGAACCTTTTCTGTCACATCATTAGGGGTGACAAACCCTAGCCCTTGACATTCCGGACAGGCTCCTAAAGGGGTGTTGAAGCTGAAATGTCCTTTGGTGAGTCCCCTGCGAATGCTATAGGGTTGTTGTGCAAATAAGTGGCGGATAGCATCAAAAATCTTGAGGTAGGTAAGAGGGATTGACCGCTGAGACCTGCCAGGAAGATCCCTGGAGATATGCACACAGCGTTGGATTAGATTACCGTCTATCTGTAAAAGAGGCTCTTCTCTTCCTTCTAAAGATCGTTGTACGGCAGGAAGGAGGACTTCATTAATGAGTGTTGACTTGCCAGAGCCAGATACTCCTGTGATCGACGTGATTTTCCCTAAGGGTAGTGAGATAGAGATATCTTTTAGATTGTGTTTGTTTGCATGTCGCAGAGAGAGAAATCCCTGAGACCACGGTGTTTTCTCAGGAATTGGGATTTCTTTCTCATGGCGGAGGTACTGCGCTGTTAAAGAAGAGCATTCCTTAAGAAAGTGTCTCGGTTCCCCATTAAAGAGAATCTGCCCACCTAGAGCTCCTGCTCCAGGGCCTATGTCAATAATGCGGTCAACAAAGGAAATCATGTGCTCGTCATGTTCAACGACAAGAATCGTATTTCCTCTGTCTCGTAACTTTTGAATAACGCGTATGAGCTTATGCGTATCTTGAGGATGTAAACCTATAGAAGGCTCGTCTAAAATATAGGTGATGCCAGACAACTCAGCCCCCAGGTGTTTGGCAAGAGCAGTGCGTTCCTGTTCTCCACCTGATAAGGTGGCTAGAGATCTGTCTAAGGTGAGGTAGGATAATCCTAAGTCATTCAGAGTTGATACACGTGAGATGATTCCTTGAATTACCTCTTCTACAGCAGGTGACTGAGTGGAAAGAGTTTGAAGGAACCTATTAAGATCCTTCAGAGACATATGGTAAAAGTCTGCAAAGCTTTTCCCATGCCAGATTGCAGCCAAGGCATATTCTCCTAGGCCAGTGTAATGACATCTAGGACATGGTGAACAAGATATTCCTGCAGGAATCAGATCTTCAGGGGAAGAGGAGTATCGGATTTTTTCCCCTAATTCATTGAGGACTCCTTTCCAGATTTTATAAGATAAAGTGCGTTTTCCTAGGGCGGCATCAATGAGTTTCACTGGCAGGATGAGTTGATCTTTCCCATAGAGAAAGGTCTCTTGAATATCCTTAGGAAGTTCTTTCCAAGGTGTGTCCAGCTGAAAGCCTAAGGCTTGTGCGAGGGATTGGTAGATCGTCCGATAGAGAAATGTAGAGGCATTTCCCATGCAGGGACAGCAGTTCTCCTGAATAGAGGCGTTGGGGTTAATCAAAGAGGAATCTGTAATTGTTAAAAGAAGACCAGAACCGCGGCATTGAGAACAGCGATTTTGTGTGGAATGAGGGGAGAAAAGCTGGGGAGTAAGTGGTACATAGGTTTTTTGTTTTTCTTCTACGTAGACTTGTGTAGAAAAACTGTATTTTCCTTGTGAGGTTTCCAAAAAACAGTGTCCTTTCCCAAGCTCTAAAGTAGCAAGTAAACTTACTTTTAAGCGAGGGTGATTGGAAGGACGTTTTATGACAGCATCTACTAAGATATAGGTCTCTTTCTCCTCAGGAAGGCCATCTTGCACAAAGGTATATAGGGGATGTGGGGTTCCATCAATGTAGACTTTAGTAAAGCCATTGCGGATAGATTCCTGGACAGAAGTTGGAGCTTTATCAAGGAGAGGAGCGAAAAAAGAGATGGGCTTTTCTTCAGGAAGTTCCATAATGAAAGAAAGGATGCTATCTTTGCTTTGTATATGCAAAGGTTCTTGTGTATCAGGATCCCGGGCTTCTCCATCTAGAGCAAAGAGTAAGCCTAAATGTTGTAGAATCTCCGTTGTGCTTCCCACGGTTGCATGGATATTTTTTGCAAAGAAGTGCTGTTTAACCGCAATGGTTGGAGATAGTCCTTCTACATGCTCTACTTGTGGTGTAGGCATGGGGAAAAACTTCGTAGCAAAGAATGCAGGAAGCGTGGAGAGGTATCGTTTTCTACCTATGGCATAAATGGTATCAAAGGCTAAGGAAGATTTACCTGATCCAGAAACTCCTGTAAGTAAAACAATTTCTCCGGGAGTAAAGGAAACCGAGACATCTTGAAGATTGCGTACTCGTATTCCAGAAAGCAATACAGAAGACATGAACGGTTCCTTATTTCTAAGAGTTAGGCTGAGGCTGATGTAATGACATCGTTCACAGTTGTGAGTGTGAGTGTATTAGTTTCTTTCATACCCACACCACGACTAAATACAAGGATTTTATCGTAGTTAGTTAACATTCCTTTTTCTATCCCATACAAACATGCCTGATGACGCCAGACAGCCCGGTCTGCGTCAGGGGAGAGCATGGGGTAGATTCCCCATTCTAAAGCTAAATAATAATAGACAGATAGGTGGGGTGTAACCGCAATAATAGGAAACTGTGGACGGTATTTAGATAGGAAAATCGGTGTTCCCCCAGTCTCTGTATAGACGATAATTGCTTTTACATGGGCTTTGTCGGCAATATGAATACCGGCAAGAGCTATTGATTCTAAATAAGGAGATACTTTGAATGCACTTTCTGATTCAGACAGTTTTAAGAACGAACGGTAATTCAAATGCTTTTCTGTCTCTTGAATTACAGAACGCATGATTTTGACAGCTTCTATGGGATGGATTCCAGATGCTGTCTCTCCTGATAACATAACAGCAGATGTTCCATCATAAATGGCATTAGCAATGTCAGAGACTTCTGCTCGCGTAGGAAGGGCGTTACGAATCATGGATTCTAACATTTGTGTTGCTGTAATGCAGAATCTTCCCTTTTCCCTAGATGTCTTAGCCATGAATTTCTGTAGGTTGGGGACCTCTACAACAGACAGTTCAATACCTAAATCCCCCCTGGCAATCATAATTCCATCAGCTTCTTCAGCAATTTGACGGAAGTTTTTTACCCCTAAGCTATTTTCTATTTTTGCTACGATAGGCATATGAGGACAGCCAAACTCAGCCAGGCATTTGCGCATGCTTTGAATGTCTTCTGCATAGCGAACAAAGGAAGCAGCAATGACATCCACCTGCTGTTCTACACCAAAACGTAAATCTGCTATGTCCTTTTCTGTCATGAAGGGCAAGCTGAGCTCAAGGTCTTTGATGCTGACGGATTTGCGGGATTTTAATTCTCCTGAATTGATGAATTCTAATTCTAGCTCATGTTCATTGACGGATGTAACTGTAGCTTGTATGTATCCATCATCAATTAATGCTAGCGATCCCTCTTTGATACAGGGGAAAATATGATGAGGATAGAGGGAAATGCCTCCTTCTAATGAACCTTCTACTTCTTGACTAATCAGTCGAATTTTATCTCCTTTTTTGACTTTGATTGGATTAGGAATGGTTCCCAACCTAACCTCAGGGCCTTTCGTGTCGAGCATAATTGCTAAAGGAGCGCGACGTCTTTCTCGTAACTCTTTTAAGTATGCAATGGTTCTCGCATGGTCTTCATGTGTTCCGTGACTAAAATTTAGCCTGGCTACGTTCATCCCTGCATCTAATAGTTTTTCTAACATTTCAGGAGAATTCGTTGCAGGGCCAATCGTGCAAATGATTTTTGTTCTTATAATCATATTATTCACATACTGAGTTAACACAGCCTCGTATAAGAGGCTTTCTATCATCTAGATTACCGGAATAGGTCTGTGGGCTTTAACACTTTGGGCATTCTTTTGCACTATGCAAATGCCTTGTTGCGTGAAAATGGAAATGCGTAAGAATACGATGCAACATACTTTCTACATCTAAGCCCACTTTCCTTGTCAGTGTTTTCGTGTCACCATGGAAGAATAGAATGTCAGGAACCCCGAAATGTAAGACATCTACATGAAAGTGATAGGAGGAAAAGAAGGTTTGCAAAGCCGATCCAAGACCACCACAAACGGAATGCTCTTCTATAATGACCACTTTTGTATGTGTCATTAATAAAATACTCAGCAGATTTTTATCCAACGGTTTGACAAATACAATGTCAACAACGGTGGCTGAAACGCTATAGGCTAGCAGTTTAAGCTTAATTTCTAATGCTGAAAAACACATATGTCCTAAAGCGATGATCAGCAAGTCTTCTCCCTGACTTAAAATCTCTGCTTTCCCTGGTTGTCGTTCAGTATGAGTGTCTTCAGGTAAATGATCGGTTTGTAGGGCTGTGATATTAGGGTAACGAATGACAGCAGGAGTATTCCAAGACCAGCAAGCATGTAGAAGTTGTTCGAAGACGCGTTTGTTTCTAGGTTGAGCTATAACCAACCCAGGCATGGCTTGTAGAAAGCTTAAATCGTAAATGCCATGGTGACTGCATCCATCACCATAAGCCAAGCCAGCACGGTCAATAGCAAATAGCACGGGAAGACCCTGCATACACACATCATGAAATACGTTATCTAGTGCGCGATTGAGGAATGTAGAGTAGATAGAACAGATAACAGGCGTTCCTGTCTTAGCAATTCCAGCTGAGAATGTAACGGCATGTCCTTCTGCAATGCCTACGTCAGTAAAGCGGTTAGGAAACTGTTCTTTAAATTTTTCTAAACAGGATCCTAGAGACATAGCAGGAGTGACTACTTGCAGAGTTGGGTACTTTTCTCCTAATTGGCAAATCACATCACCAAAAACATTGGGATAGGTAGGATTAGGGGGAACCGTTGGAAGGTGTCTATCTTCTGCTTGAGTGGAGAAATTGGCTTTAACTCCATGGTATTTAGATGGATTGTCTTGAGCAACATGCAGGCCTTTCCCTTTTATCGTACATACATGAACAAGAACAGGGAAGGAAAGGTTTTTGACTTTTTGTAGTAATCCAATGAGTTTCTTGATGTTATGCCCATCAACAGGGCCAACATAGGCCAAGCCAAATTGTTCAAATAAGGGGTTTGGACAAAATAAGGACGCAACATTCTTTGATAGCCTTACGCCTTGTTTTGCTAAGTACCCACCAAAGGAGGGGATTTTCTTTAGCCATTTACGTAGCGTATGAGACACGTTATGAACACGAGGATGGTGAAGCCATTGTGAGATTTCCCTGGACATGGCTCCTACGTTTTCTGAAATGGACATGTTGTTGTCGTTTAAAATCACAACAAAGTTAGCCAAGTCACTAGGGATATTATTTAAAGCTTCTAGAGTTAATCCACAGGAAAGGGAGGCATCTCCCAAAATAGGAAGTATATGCTCTTCCCTGTCTCCTCGTGCTTTGGCCATACCCAGAGCGAGTGAAAGAGCGTTACCAGCATGTCCTGAAAAGAATAAGTCATGAGGGGATTCCCCAGGATGAGAAAATCCACTGAGACCCTCATCATGGCGAATATGAGTAAATGCTTCTGTATTGCGCCCAGTCAGGAGTTTATGAGGATATGTTTGATGCCCTACGTCAAAGATGAATTTATCTTTTGGTGAAGAAAAAACGTAATGTAGAGCAATCGAAAGTTCAATGATTCCTAAGTTAGAAGATAGGTGCCCACCGGTTTGTGAGAGAACATCGATAATGTGACGACGCATCTCATTACTTAGATCATCCAATTCTGCAAAAGAGAACGCACGAATATCTTCCGGAGCAGAAATAGAATGTAGAAAAGGGAGAGAAGTTGTCATTTTTATTTACGGGAAAAGTGTTGGGTTACCGGATGCCCTTGGGGATCTTTTAATAAAGTGCCATCTGAGGAAAGAATCAATAGTTCACATTTTTGACTCATAACACTGAGTTGTTTCTGTCCTTCATGAAGGAGAGAGAAGATAGCTTCATAAGAAGTTAAGGCTTCATCTATAGAGGAAACACTATCAAGATCAACAATTAAATCCGACAATCGCAATAGAATGTCGTCTATGCTAAGAGGGGAGGTCATTTTATTCTGCCGAAGACTCACTAACAATGTTCTCTTCATCAGAAAAATCTAACTGTCTTTTTTCAGACAGTTCGCGGACTCGCTGTTCCACTTCACGAATGCGCGTTTCACAAATGCGCATCAGCACATCTGCCTCTTCATATAATTTGAGAGAATCATCCAAAGAGGTTGCTGGTTGGTTCATTATGTCTACAATTTCTTCTAAGCGTTGCATTGCTTTCTCAAAGGAAGGCTTTTCCATCACAATTCTCTAGCTTTTATCGTTACATTAGCGATCGTGAACGTGACCTCGCCATCTTGTAAGATCGCTTTTATGGCTTTCTGTTCTTGCAAATCCTGAGAGGAAATGATAGCGGATCCCCCATTAAAGTCAAAGAGCATCGCGTATCCTCTCTGTAAAATATTTTTTGGGTTTAAGGCGTGCAGTCGATGTTGGAGGGAGTGGTATTGTTCCTTCCTTTTAGCTAGAAGAAAGGGGAATGCAGACTGAATAGAATAAGCAATTTTCTTTAATTTATGACGTTCATACCGGATTTGTTGCTGTAATTGGGCTGTTAAGCGTTTACCCGAGGTCTGTATCGTTATGTGTTTTTGCTTCGCTTGGGTGAGTAGTGCGTGTTGTTGTCTTTGTATAGATAATTTTAAGAAGGAGAATTTGGATACATACTGTGTTGTATCTCTCTCAAGTAAAGATTTTTGAATTTGAAAAAGATTTTGTCGAGAAGAGGACAACTTATGATTTAGAGCTTGCGCTACCATTTTTCCTGCTGTTCGTACTGTTTGCATGTGTTTGGCGTGAGACGCTACTTTTAACATGCGAACGGTATGCAGGTAACGTTGTTTTTGCGATTGCAAGGAGGATTCCATGGTCTGTGCAATGGCACTTTCCGTGTAGTCCAATGTTTGTTGGGCTGTACGGAAGAAATCTAAAGAGAGAAAATACCTCTTCCACTGCTGTATAAGGGCTGTTTTCGCTGAAAGTAATTGTTTGGCGTGCGTGGAAACATGATGAAAATATTGATCCAGAGTACGAGTCAACTGTTCTTGATTTAATTTGTATACAATTTCAGCAGCAGCAGAGGGAGTGGGAGCGCGTACATCTGCTGCAAGGTCACAGAGCGTATAGTCCGTTTCATGGCCAACAGCAGAGATAATAGGGATGGAGCTGGCTGCGATCGCTTTAACTAAAATTTCCTCATTAAAGGCCCAAAGATCTTCTAGGCTTCCACCTCCCCGTGCAATGATTAAGACGTCAGCAAGTTTTTCTTCATTAAACGTTCGAATAGCACGGCAAATTTCCTCTGCCGCTGTGTTTCCCTGAACGGTAACAGGATAAAGAAGAATGTGAAAGCAGGGGCGACGACGAGATAAAACACGCAAGATGTCTTGAATGACAGCGCCCGTTGGGCTTGTAATGACTCCAATGGTTTGGGGGGAGATTGGGATAGGTTGTTTGCGTTCTGAGGAAAAATAGCCTGCAAGAGTTAGGCGGCGTTTTCTTTCTTCTAGCTGTTGTAGCAGATCACCTTCTCCATCATATAGTAAAGCATGAGCAACAATTTGGTATTGTCCTCTTGGAGCATACACTGTTAATTTCCCATGGATGATCACGCTATCTCCGTTTTTAGGACAACGGTCCCCACCCTTGCTTCTGAAATGGAAAAAGGCTCCATTTAGAAAGGACTTGCTATCCTTAATCCCAAAATATAGGTGGCCACTGGGTTGTAGAGAAACATTGCTTAGCTCTCCTTTCACCACAATATGGCAAAAGTTAGATTCGAGTAGATTTTTAATTGACTCAGTGAGGGGAGTGACTAACTGGGGTGTTGGAGAAAGCATCATGTCACCTGCAGGAACTAGATTAAATATAGGCACAGTGACCCTCTAGATTTTAATCTAGAGAGCAGGGGGTTATCATCAACATAAAACAATTTGGGAGAAAGTATGAGGATCTAAAGAGGCTCCCCCGACTAAAACCCCATTTACATCGGGAAGTTCTAGGATTTCTTTAGCATTTTCTACTTTAACAGAGCCCCCATAGAGAATGGGTGTACTCGTGTTATCTTCTTCAGGGAACAAGTTTTGCATAACACGGCGACAAAATGCATGCACATTCTGCACGTCCTCAACAGAAGCTACTTTCCCAGTGCCAATAGCCCAAACGGGTTCATAAGCAAGGAAAAAGGGGGTAGATGGATTTAGGAGGGAAAGACCTGTTTTGAGTTGTTTAGCTAAGACTTCTTCCGTTTTTTGAGCTTGTTTTTCTTCTAACGTTTCTCCTATGCAGAGTACAGGAATCAAACCAGAGGAAGAAGTGGCACGCATTTTTTCTGCTATGATTTCGTCGCTTTCTTGAAAAATATGCCGTCTCTCTGAGTGTCCAATGAGGACAAACTGTGCCCCAGCTTCCATCAACATAGGAAGAGAGATTTCTCCAGTAAATGCTCCTTGTTGTTCTTGATGAACATTCTGTGCTCCTAGCCAGATAGGGGAGTGAAGTTCCTCGATTTTCTGATGACAGGAGTATAAAGCAGAAAAGGAGGGGGCAATACCCACAATAATATTGGGTTGTTTCCCTTTTGTTAAGGTCGTCAGTGAATCCAAGTAGTCAAGCGCCTCTCGGATGGTTTTATGCATTTTCCAATTGCCAAAAATGTAGCGATTATGTTTCACTATATGCCCGAAATATCGATTTATAAAGTTTTATCTGAATGAAGTTGTCTAGGGGCCTATTTCTTGTTGATGGGTGTTCTAGGCGTTTTTTATTTTAGGGACTTTTTTAAAAAGGGGCAAGATTTCGTTCTTGCCATTGTAAATACTCGTATTCCTTCGTTTTTATTTGATTTTCCTTCGCTCCACGACTTGTTTGAATTTTTTATGTTGGTTTTGGAGTTTTATGACTAGTTGTATTCTTGGTAACGCGTGTGCTGTTTCTTGTGCACAGCACTGCAGAAAATGTAACTTTGTTTCTTTACTTAAAGATGCATATAATCTTTTGTCGCCCTGCGGTAAGGTGAGGGCTTTATGTGAGCGTGTGCTTCGTTGCAATCCCTATTCGCCAAGATGGTATTGCCGTTATATGTTGCGTATGGGATTGGGCAATTTCTTTGGGCGAGTTGTTGTAGCTACCGGTAGTAAAGAGTTGGCTGTTGCAAGGCAACGTTCTCATAGTACATCTTTATGGCGGGATGCTGTGGGTTCTTGCGAGCGAGCTAATGGAATATTGAATATGTCGGCGATCTTAGGATTACAAAACTATCTAATGCGCAGCAAGTACTGTCGCGTCTCAAGCCGTTTCCAGCGTTGTTGGGTCCCTGAAAAATCTAAGTGTGCACAAGCTCCAAATTGCTCATTTACTGTTTACATTGCTCGTAAGATGACCAACGGTGGTGTGGATTATGGTCTGGTCGATTGGAGTAAACTTCAGAGTTGGGCTGAGTTGCTCATAGTGAAAGACTCTTCTTCGGGAGAATCTAAGCCTTTAGGGAAAGAAGAAGCGAAACAGTTTGTGATTGCTCTGCAGCATGTCTTTGATACGCCAGACTTTAGGTTTGTATATTGTTGTTATGATAGAAGCTCTAACAGAAGAGGATGTTCAGATAGGAATGTTTACTGTAGCGTGTCCCCTAAAAATTTCTTAAAAGCTATGACTAGTACACTACTTTGTTTAGGCAAGACACCTTCTGGAGAGGCTTCATTGCTTCCTGATTTATTGCGGCATAAGCAGTGTTTCTCTACAGGAGATCAAGATATTCTCATGAAGTTAGTCGGAGAAAAGATCAAGAAATCGGGCATGATTGTCTCGATATTCTGCTCTTAAGATCAAAGAAAGGGGTTTTAAGAGCTGATTGATGTGCGGTTAGCTCTGGCTCCTTCAAGGATTCATAGAATTCAGTTCTTCTAAACTCACATCTATTTAGCTCTAACCCGTTTCTACTTGTGAAATGGTCATGGCTTAGTGTCTTTAAGCTAAGTCGTGATCAAAGGTTGTATTTGTATTTGGGTTATGTGTTGTAGAAGTTTATTATGAATCCTCTTTGCTCATGTTGTTCCCCTTCTTTTAGTGGGAGCATTTCACTTAGTCCGAATGGTTCATCTAGTTCTAGTAGTTCATCTGATTCTTCAGGTTCTTTAAGTTCATCGGAAGGGTCTGGGACCCATGCTTGTGTTTGCTATACGCGGTTATCTTCTGGAGAGGGGCGTGTAGAGACGAGGATAATGCAAACTGTCTCTGGCCATCGATCTAGATCAAGTGCTGCTAGAGTATTATGTGTCGCTGCGGAGCACGGCAATTTTCCAGATTCAATTCCTTCTTCAATAGAGATAGGTTTTTTAGGGTCAAGGGGAAGAAGCTGGGAAACGATTGCTGCAGAGGGGTATGTATTAAGTGAGATTTTAGGTGGGGCGTCGGTAACAGCTATTTGTGAAGGAACTTCGCAAATTTGTTGTTTTCTTAGTCCTGTTTCTTCTGATCATCCTGTTGTAAGGGCGCTTTTAGAAACCTGGTGTAATTTTTTTACTCAAAATCCACAAGGTCGTTATCTACAAGTATACGTGGGATCTGCAGGAGCTTTTCTTGAGGAGGCCTTTCGTTTATTTCTGCAACGATGCCCATATCATGCGCGCCGGATATATGTAGTCGGTATTGGTGTCAGTTCATTTGTCCCTTCCGCTATGGAGGCACGGTACTACCGGGTATCTTGTGATTTTTTCACTTACTTTAATTTCAGGGATTTCTACAGGGAAAATGCGCAAGGCCGGGTGCTCACTATTCCTTACTCACCTGATCTGTCTTCACTTGTGCCGGCGGCGCTAGATGCATCATATGATATTGCATTACGAACGGAAGTCATGCGTTTGCTTGGGGTGTCTTCATTAGCGGCGCCTTGTATATCCTGGGAGAGAAGTACAGAGGAAAGGCATCAGCTTGTATATGTTTCTGTAGTTAACCCTGGTGATGCTGACCTTAGTGAAGAGAGCTGGACTTTTCAATGGGTTCAGTCTTTATTGAACACACCTAGGACAGAAGTAGAAGCCGAGGATAATGGTTCTCCTAGTGGAGTCCATGAAAGGACATTCTTTTGTTTGTTGCAAGCGTCTCGAGCTGTGACTTGGGTATGCATGGTAGGAACGCGAACGATTTTGAATATGGGATGGGATGATGCGCCTACTGTGTTTTGTGCTTCCTCTTATTTCTTGAATGGTGTGGGGGGCATTATATTATGGGTCACAAACTCTAGAACAAGACGACAGAATTTGAGATGTTTGCGTGTGCTAGCCAGATTTTTCTCTGACTTAGCTAGGGTAAGTGGGTACATCGAATTTATAGATTGTATGCGATTTGGGGTTATGGATCTGCGAAACCACATGACTACTCCCGGAGGCATGAATCGCTGCGTTTTGTTCAATAGCGTTTGGTCTATGACCCTTCTTACAGAGTTAACGTTGGCTGATTTATTACCTCACTACGGAGGGAGTGTTTATAGCTTTTTCCAAAGGTTATTTATACGATGGACACATCCACATTTGTACTCAGGGATTATGAGGGCTTTGTCTGGCAGGGATGAGGAAAGGGGGTTAACTAGGAATGAGAGCACCGTTAGTAGTGTCAGTGAGACGAGTACAACAGCATTAATAAGAAGTGGGAGAGATTCCTCAGTCATAACAAGACAAGAAAGCGCAGCTATACGAACAGCAAACTTTGTCTTTGACTTAGTATTTTCTTCTATAGCCTTGTCTATAGGGTTTCTGGGGATAGACCTATCTGCGATACGAATTTTGCCTATGTGTCGGCAAGAATGTGGTAGTTCTACAGAGGGGAACATTACACACTCACTGGGCAATTGTACAACAACGCCTATTTATGCGTATCTAGGGAATAATTATACATATCCAGGAGCGGGGGGATTATTTGAAGATGCTAGTGTGTATAATACTGCCAGAACAGTTCGTTTAGTATTTCAGACTGTGTTCTTGTTCTATTATCTCTATGTCTTATTTAGCACAATAAGACGCTCTCGTCATAGAAGGTAGTTTTTGTGTTATGTACTAAGTGTAAACAGATAAGCTTTTAGGCTGATTGAAGAATAGTTAACACTCTTATGTTTAGTGATTTAGAAGATGGTTTTTTTTCTTCCCCATGTATTATCCTCGTCTTCATGCAGTCCGGATGGTGTTGGATGACTCAAGAATATGAGTCTTCTGTATCTTCCTATGTGTTTACCTATTGCTACATTTGTGTACATCTGCGCTTGTTTGTCATGAACTGCGTTTCCTGACTGCACGATCAGCAGACTTCTTTTCAGGACGGCAAAGCGTTCCTCTGAAGTTAGTCAAGGATAATTGACTCGATTTCTGTTTTTAAGGTCAAAAATGGGTTTAAGGGCTGATTGATGTGAAGTTAGCTTTTTAAATTCCTTTCACATCCAGGCTTTCACGCATCTATACGGTCCAAATTCATTGGCAATCTGCAAGAAATATTTTTGCAGGAAGAGTGATAGTTGCTTAATAGGACAGCGTATGTCCAAGTGACTACATGGTTATTTTGTGTATTTGGATTGTATTCTATAGAAGTGTGTTATGAATCCTCTTTGCCCATGTTGTTCTTCAACTTGTTCTCATTCCAACCAATCATCTAATTCTAATAGTTCGTCTAGCTCTAGTAGTCCCTCAAGCCCTTCAAGTTCATCAGCGAGCTCCAGTAGTGCATCGTCAGGGAGTACGTGTCCAAATAGACAAAGGACAGCAGCAGTGGTAAATTGCACAGTATGTGGTTCAAACGCCAGCTCAAGTGCTATGACTGTTGTGTGTAGAGCTGGGGAGTCCAGTAGTAACTCAAATTCTTTACCTTGTAGGGGAGCGATAGGGATTGGATTTCTAGGTTCCAGGGGAAGGAGTAATCTCACGGCGGCTGGCGAAGGATATGCATTAAGTGAAGTATTGGGTGGGATGCCGGTAACAGTGATTTGTGAAGGAACACCTCGGGTTTGCTTCCTGTTAAGTCCAGTTGCTCGTAATCATCCTGTTGTACGTGCCCTTTTAGAAACTTGGTGTAGGTTTTTTTCTTGTTATCCAAGAGGTTGTTATTTACAGGTTTACACTGGGTCTTCCGGTGCTTTTATTGAATTAGCCTATCGTTTATTCCAAAGATGCTACCCCTGTCTAGCGCGCCGGATACGTGTAGTAGGTATAGGTCCTAGTACATTTGTCCCTTCTGCTGAAAATGCACATTACTATAGGGTGACGTGTGATTTTTTCACTTATGCGAGTTTTGTCAGTTACTACGGAGAAAGAGCTCGGGGTAGAATCACTACAGTCCGGTATTCACCAGATCTTACTTCACTTGTCCCTGCTGGGTTAGATCCTTCGTATAATTTACCTTTGCGTGCAGAACTCTCGCGCTTGGCCGGATTTTCTCCATTAAGCAGTGTATGTGTGTCATTATTTAGACAAGAAGGACTAGGTCGGCATGAGTTTATATATGTTTGTACAATTGATCCAGAACATGATGATGTAGGTGAACGTAGTAGGGTTTTTCAATGGATTGCAGGTTTTTTAAACTCGCCAAGGACAGGAACGGAAGCATGGGATAATTATGCTCCTACCAATTGCCATGAGAGGATATGTAGGTGTTTAGAGGCATTAGGTGGCGTTGTAACTTTCGTAAGTATGGTAGGGCATCGCGGTATTTTGAATGCAGGTTTGAATGAAGCTCCCATTATCTTTTGCGCATCTTGTTTTATGGCAAGCGGTGTGGGAAGTATTATTTTGTGGGTAACAAATGGCACAACAAGACGACGTAGATGGCGGTGTGCGCGTATATTGTCCCGATTTTTCTCTGATTTAGCACGAGTGAGTGTAGGTATAGTCGTTGTAGAGTCTACGCGATTTAACTTTATGAACTTTCGGCAATATCTAGCCGGTGAAAGGGTGACTACCTGTCAGTTATTTAATGGTATGTGGTCCATGATCCTCCTAACGGAGTTGTTTGCTCTTGATCTTTTGTCTCAGTATGGTGGGAGTCTTTATGGGGCTGCGCAGCGGCTCTTTATCAGGTGTGCGAGTCCACATTTGTATAGACAAATTATGAATATGGTATCTGGTCGTGGGGGAGATGAAGAACAAGGTGGAGGGAGCAGTAGTAGCTCCTCTGCATCTAGCGAGAACGAGTCTAATAGATGCTTGGTATCAAGAACAGGAACTGCGCAGATAATTACAGAGCAGGAAAATACGGCTATTCGAATAAGTACTTTCGTACTCCGTTTACTTTTTGGTGCTGCGCTCTTATGTATTACTACTTTGGGAATGGATCTGTCAAACCTAGCCTTACTGCCCTCTTGTCGGCAAAATTGTAATAATAGCAGTAATTGTACGACTGATCCTATTTATCCTTACTCGAGGGAAAATTACACCTTTAGCAATTTTACAGGAGCTTTGGAAGATGGTACCGTACATACTACTGCTTTAACAGTGCGTTCAGTATTCCAAGTTGTATTCTTCTTCTATTATCTATTTGTTGCAGCTCAAATGATAATGGGCTCTCGCCGTAGTAATAGAAGGTAACTTTATCAGTTCTAAAGGAGTTTATGGCATGTCTACCTGGTTGCGCGATTGCAAAGGTGTAGAAATGCGTTTCCTGTTTTCTGTAGAGCTGCGAGCAGATTGTGTTGTTGATTCGGGGCAAGGGTTAACGTATCTTGAATTCTTGCTTTAGGCGGGATGCAAACCCTTATAGAGTGCGCTTTTCCTCTTATTATTTCTGCAAACTGTCGGTGCTGTTCGATATGAGTAGGGCGTTGGCCATTAGAATCAACGATTGTAAATCCTAACATCAAGAGAGACTGTAGGATACAAGTAAGAAGGTGTTCTTCTAGGATACTGTTTGATGTTTGGAAGAAGGAAGGACTATTGGTGAGAAGGGTTTGTAATAGAAGAATCACGTGATGGGCATAATCACCGAGTGGGAATGGGGGTTGTTCTGGGTTAGTTAGATTGCCTACTAATAGGAGGGAGAGTTGTCTTTGTAATTGCTCCCAGTTGAGGCAATAAGATTGTAACGTTTTCCGTGAGTGAATCCGATAATGTACATAACAACAGAGAGAGGAGTGATTCTTATTAGGAGAGGTTCGATAGGCAGTAAAACTGTTCTCTAAGTGGGATGATCGTGCTGCACAGGGATGAATATGGGGAGAGCAATTAGCTAAAATAAACAAACGGCTCTGTAAATGTCTTGTAAGCAAGAGAGAAAAGCTTTGCTGTGCTGTTGTACAAGCTTGTTTAAGTGCTTTCTGAGCTTCTTCTGTATGTTTATGACAGAATAGACTCCCTAAGGTCAGACGAGATAAACGAAGAGCTAACCCTAGAACGATAGGCCCGTAAGAACGTAGTAATTCTTCTAGTAAGTGAGGAATGGGTGGGGTGTGGTTATGGGATTTGAGAGCAAGACGGGTGAGTCTCCGTTGTATTCGTTGAGGAGTTGTGTTGTGCAGTTCTTTAGCCTTTTTTATGAAAGCAACAGTTAATGACCCTGCTGAGGTGCATAAATGTTGATGATCTTGGCTGGGTGCGGCGATATTTGATGGCTGTAGACAGTAGGATGTTTTGCAAAGGGGTGCATGGAAACAACAATATTGGCAACTCATGGGTTCACCTCATTAGGATCAAGAGTAGATTGTAGACAAAAGTATATAGACGAGTTCGCTGCTAAATGCAGAACGGCTTGTAATGAGCGGCGGCATTGTATGAGTGAAGTGATTTTTAGAATAGTTTTTTAGCCTGATTGTTTTTGAAAACATCTAGCTGTATTTTTTGGGTGAGCTGAACAACAATGGGTTGCGTAGATATTTTTATTAAATTTTTTAAATGTTTTGCAACTTATGCTTTTTAGCAAAGAATTCATGATTTTATTGTGGTGAGAGAAGAGTTATAGGTAAGAGAAACTATACTTGCAATCTTTAGAATGCCGATATATCTTGACCTCCTAAGCATTTGGGAAGAAGGTGTTATGACGGAACAAGTCCATCAAGAGCTCATTCATTTAGGAGAAGTTTTTCGTAATCAACGAACAGCATTAGGACTTTCTTTAAGAGATGTAGAGTCAGCGACGTCTATACGGTGTTCCTGCTTGGAAGCTATAGAATCAGGATATTTAGGGCGTTTAATTTCTCCTATCTATGCTCAGGGGTTTATTAAAAAATACGCTGTTTTTTTAGGCTTAGATGGTGATCGTATTTTGCGAGAGCATCCGTATGTTCTGAAAATATTCAAAGATTTTTCGGAGCAGAACATGGATATGCTTTTGGATTTAGAATCTATGGGAGGAAGAAACTCCCCTGAAAAGGCTATCCGTAGTTGGTCTAATGTATGGTGGGCTGTTCTATGTATTGGATCGTGTAGTATTCTTTGGTGGCTGGGATCCTGGTTAGGAGTATTTTGATGTCTTCCCGGTTTGTTACTCATCTGGATCCTGTGCTATGTGATGATCTTCGCTCTCGGTTGCAGGAAAAGGGATTTGTTTTTTCGCAGCCACCCTATACGCTGTTTCAGGCTCGTTCGTCTTCTGTTTGCTGCACGCTATACACATCATATACGTTAGTTATACAAGGAAAAGGTACGCAAGAGTTTGTCGAGTTTTTCTTAGAACCCGAAATCTTAAAAACTTTTTCTCTAGGGTATGAGGAGAGGGATTTACGTGCACGTATTGGGGTAGATGAGTCGGGTAAAGGGGATTTTTTCGGACCTCTTTGTGTCGCTGGTGTATTAGCAAAAAATGAAGAAGAAATTGCTAAATTATACGATGCGGGTATTCAAGATTCGAAAAAGCTGACAGATCGACAAAATCATAATTTTGCTCAGCAAATTCGTTCTATTTGTGCTCATGATATTTTGATTATCTACCCGCAAAAATATAATGAGTTATATGCCAAGTTTCGTAATTTGAATTCTTTATTAGCTTGGGGACATGCTACAGTCATTCATAACCTGGCTGAAGTGAGCTCATCTGTGGAATTTGCTATTTCAGACCAGTTTGCTTCTTCGGAGCAAGTGTTGATACAAGCTCTAAAAAGGAAAAAGTGCTCCCTACCCCTTATACAAAGAACAAAAGCGGAACAAGACGTTGTAGTAGCTGCAGCATCGATCCTTGCTCGTGATGCTTTTGTTACTGCTTTGCAAAAATTAGAATTACAGTACTCTGTAAGACTTCCTAAGGGGGCCTCGCAAGCTGTGAAAGACATGGCTAAGGATATCGCAGCCTTTCATGGAAAGAACGTTCTCTCTTCCCTATGTAAAACACACTTTAAAACTTTCGAAGAAGTTCTTTAGGGAGTATACTTCCTGTTTTTAGAAGATAGCCAAGTATCGCATGATGACGTTCTTTAATGGGCAGGCTTAGGAGCTCTTAAAGATAAGGTGCCTTGGTGACCGCAATCTATGAGGGTGTAGTGAAGCGTATTGCTTTATTAGGATCAACAGGAAGTATAGGAACGCAGACCTTAGATGTTGTTCGAGCTTTTCCCCATCTTCTTTCTATTACTGCATTAGCAGCATATGGGAGGCAAAAAGATCTCCTATTTCAACAGATTCTAGAATTTTCTCCCTCTTTTGTTGTTGTCTATGATGCGAATACGTATCAGACCGTAAGGGAAGCATTTCCTCGTGTGTCTGTTTTGTTTGGAGAGGAAGGGTTAGTCACGATAGCTTCTTCTGATGAAGTAGATACTCTTGTAGCGGCCTCTTCGGGTATCGATGCGGTTCCTGCTATTCTTGCGGCAATTGAAGCAAAAAAAGAGATTGCCTTAGCTAATAAAGAGGCTTTGGTCGCCTGTGGTGAGTTGCTTTGCCGTAAAGCAAAAGAACATCACGTTTCTTTTTTGCCTGTTGACAGCGAACACAACGCTTTGTATCAATGCCTATCTAGTCTGGACGGTAGACATGTTAAAAAGTTATTTTTAACAGCATCTGGTGGGCCTTTATGGCGTAAGACGGTAGATGAGTTGCAGAAGGTAACCAAACAAGAGGTATTGCGTCACCCCATATGGCATATGGGTACGAAGATTACGGTAGACTCATCTACCTTAGTCAATAAAGGCTTAGAGATGATAGAGGCCTATTGGTTGTTTGACTTACCACATGCAGAGATAGATGCAGTGATTCATCCGCAGAGTTTAGTGCATGGGATGGTAGAATTATGTGACCATACGGTATTTTCCGTAATGAATCCTCCAAGCATGTTATTTCCCATCCAACATGTTTTGACAACTCCTGAGAGGCAACCTTCCTTGTTGAAAGGACTAGATTTTTCTATACAACAAACTCTCGAGTTTTTCCCCATAGATGAAGAACGGTTTCCCAGTTTGCGTTTGGCTAAGCGCGTTATTCAAGAACAGGGATCTTCGGGAAGCTTCTTTAATGCAGCGAATGAAACGCTGGTAGAAAGATTTTTAGCGGATGAAATATCATGGTGCGATATTCTGGTAAAGTTATCCCAGCTTATGGATGGGCATAAAACTTACCCCTGTAATTCCTTAGAGGATATTTTAGCGGTAGCGAGAGAAGCCAAAGCTCTTGCTCATGAAATATAACATGGAGCTTGTATGACAATTGTTTATTTTATTCTAGCTGCTCTTGCTTTAGGAGTGCTGATTTTAATTCATGAGCTAGGGCATTTGTTAGTGGCTAAATGTGTCGGTATGACTGTTGAAAGCTTTAGTATCGGATTTGGTCCAGCCATATTTAAGAAAAAAATTGGCGAGATTGAGTATCGAGTGGGGATTATTCTTTTCGGTGGCTATGTCCGTATCAAGGGAATGGAGAAGAGCCGTGGTGCTGAGAATGAAGAAAAAGAGGAGTCTGTTTATGATATCCCTAATGGTTTCTTCAGTAAGTCTCCTTGGAAAAGAATCCTTGTTTTAGCAGCAGGACCACTGGCAAACGTATTGTTTGCGATAGTTGCTTTTGGTGGTGTGTACCTTGTTGGAGGAAGAAGTAAAGCTTTTTCTGAATATACATCGATATTGGGTTGGGTGAATCCTTCTTTAAAACAGAAGGGATTGGAGGCCGGAGATCGCCTGATTGTCTGTAACGGTCGTCCTTATCAAGGTGGGGATAAAGCCGTCTTTACTTCAGCTTTACTCGACGGGCATTTATCTTTGGTAGGGGAACATCCAGCCTATCTTTCCACTGAAGCAATTCCTTTTTCCCTAGATGTAGAATACAATCCTGAAAGATTGGGATACCCCTGTTTAGGTGCTAGCTACTTGCTTTTCCGTGATGACACTCCTTTATCTCCACACTCTCCCATTTATGGTTTAGGCTTGCAGAAGGGAGACCGCTTGGTCTGGATGGACGGGGAACTCTTGTTTTCTCCTATGCAGGTTTCAGAGCTATTGAATGAGGCCTTTGCTTTTGTTCGCGTGCAACGAGATGGAAAAGAATTTTGGATCAGACAGCCACGTGTTTTAGCTAGCTCCCTGTTTTTATCTCAGCATGTGCGTAATGAGCTTATGGATAACCAGTATGAAGCTGGGTTGAAGGGTAGGTGGTCTTCCTTGTATATCCTGCCTTACGTTATCAATAGCTATGGTTATGTGGAGAGTGAACTTGCTCCTGTAGATCCCGTCTCAGATCGCAATCCTGTTTTTGAAAAGCTGGAATTAGGAGATAAGATTTTAGCTATCGACGGAGTTCCTGTAGAAAGCAATGTCGATATCCTACGTTTAGTTCAAGAACATAAGGTCTGTCTGATTGTACAAAGATTATCCGATGAGCAGTTACGTTTGATGGAACCCTCTGCTGCAGATAACCAGTTTCTGACTTCTTACTGTAGGGAAGATTTAGAGAAGATTCTTCTTTCCTTAGGGACTTCCTCTGTTGTGAAAGAGGTTGGTTCTTATCGCTTGATTTCTGGCGTACAACCAAAACCTTGGGCTACGATTTATTCCGAAGAGCTTTTAGATACGCAGAAGGCGTTAGCAAAGAAAATTACCAACCAGGAAAAACAACGTCATTACTTGGAAAAGGTGGAGGCTGAGAAACGCAGATTATCTTTAGGAATGCCCTTGCAGGATTTAGCCGTACGCTATAACCCAAATCCTTTTTCATTAATGCAAACGATTACAAAGGACGGGGTTGGCGCCGCTAAAGCCTTAGTATCAGGCCGTTTGCATCCACAGTGGCTGTCTGGGCCATTAGGAATTATGAAGATCTTGCATACGGGGTGGTCGTTAGGGATTTCAGAAGCCCTCTTTTGGATGGGCTCCATTAGCATGAACTTAGCTGTTTTAAATCTTCTTCCTGTTCCTGTTTTGGATGGGGGATATATCGTTTTATGTTTATGGGAATGGCTCTCCCGTCGCCGCTTGAATATGCGCGTGGTGGAGAAAGTTTTAATCCCATTTACACTATTGCTAGTGGCCTTCTTTATTTTCCTAACGTTCCAAGATTTGTTTCGCTCTTTTGTTGGTTAGTTGGCCATTTTTTCGGAAACCCATATAAATTGTATGGGTGAGAACCAAAACAGTGGATGATGAATAGCTCTTGCTTTTTCTTTGAAGCGAGTCGAGAGCTATTCTGCTGGTCTTCTTGAGCCTGTTTCTCAACGAGTTCCGGTTCATTCAGATTCATAGCTTGACTGCCGTGTTTTAAAAATCCTTTCATCAGAAAGAGTGATTTCCTGTCCGCTATGATATAAGTATGATTGGTATTCAGAACATAGGTATGGTGGGGCGTATCTAGTTGTGTTTCTGTTGTACGAACTTTCCCGTCATTTTCCCCGTCCATTTTGAAGAGAACGAATCGGCTGCTCTTATTTCCGCTTAGGACTAAAACATCAACTGAAGAGGGGATTTTACCTACGTTCAGCATTTGCTCTGGAGTATAAGTAAGAAGCTGACGACCTAATTTCCCACCAAAAATAAACCGAACAAGACAAACAGAACGGTATCGTCTGGCTAGGGTAGATCCTGCATTTGGAGGGGCCATTAAAATAGCCTTACCTGTTTTAGCCTCTTCCGGGCAATCGGAACGGCTCAATGCAACACGAACAATGACTCCACCAACAGAATGGGTAACAAAATTAATAGGAATCCCCGGTTTTGCCTGCGCGATCTGTTTTAACAAACGGACAAGGTGTTCAGCATGCTGTTCTAACGTAAACTTGCGTGTTTCATAGTTCCAAATAAAAACATCGTAGTTTTCTCTTTCCAATACATGCCCCATGGGTTTTAGAGATCTGTAAGATCGTAAAAACGCATGGACACAAACTACCGATTCTTTTTGAGAATGAGAGTCCGGCATTCCACTAATCCTAGACGGAAGTGTATGTACTACAGCGGGCTCCGCAAGTAAAGAGGTCCCTATTAATAAGAAGAATATAGTTAGTAGAAATTTATTCATTTGCTCACCGATATTCTTATTCTAAAAGAACTTTTTATTAAAAAACGAATCATTTTAATTTTTATTTTTAAAAGAAATTGGTCGTTTATTTTTATAAATAAATAAATCTCGATGGTTTAATTAAAATAAATGATCAGAACTAGCTATAAGAAAAAAGAAGAAAAGGAAAGAGGATGTTAAGGCATACAGAAAATATGCTTGACAAGAGGATGTACGTAAATACATCTCATCAGATTGTGTAATTATGGATTACATACTTAGAATGCTGTAAGTCCTACAGTGCTAACCTGTACGGTCTTGTGCATTATATTTTGAGTGGTCAGTAGTTAAAGATAGGAAATGAACATAGAATCCATCCTCAAACAGGTTAATCTATTTTTGGATGGATATGAGTAGATAAAAAAGATTAATCGTCATGCAAGCGCATAGGCATGATGACAAAGAGACTGCTGGTGGAGTCTGTGATAATCCCTGGATTGTAAGAATCGGAAATGCCTAGGCAAACAAGCTCGTCTTTACTATGCTTCAATATGTCTAAGAAGAAGAATGGGTTAAAAGCAATATCTAAGCGATCACCATCATAATTAACAGCCATGCTTACCTTACCCTCTCCCACTTTAGAACAGTTAGCTGTTAGTGTCAGCTCTCCAGGGGTGAAGCTAAACTTCACAGAGTGTGTGTTTTCGTTTGTGAACAAGGCTACTTGTTTGAGTAAGGTAATCAGTTCTTCTCTATGCAGATCTAAACGAACACTGCTTTGCGTGGAAATGACTGGGGAAAAGTCTGGGAACTCACCAGAGAGAAGCTTGGTGATAAGCAAGGTATTTTCGCATTCTACAGCAATTTTTGCCTGATCTAAAAAGATTGTAGCTTCAGCGTCTTCTACACATAATTTGGAAATTTCTTCGACAGCCTTGATCGGAATGATATAGTCTCCGGAAAAGCTTTTGTCTAAAGCAATTTCTGTATCTGTCTTAGCCAGGCGTTTTCCATCGGTACCTACTACTGTCATGGTACCGTTGGCAATGGTAAGTAACACCCCTGTTAAAACATAACGGCTTTCTTCCCTAGAAACAGCAAAGGACGTTCTTTGCAGCATATCCCTAAGCTGCTCAGCAGGAATCGTGAAGCGAATGGTATTCTGCATATCAGGAAGCATAGGAAAATCTTCTTTCCCCATGCTCAATAGACGGAATCGAGAAGAACCGCAGGTGATTGTCGCCATCTCTCCTGGCTTAGAAAAAATTTCTAAATTCGATTCCGTAAGTTCTTTTACAAGTTGGAAAAAGCGTTTGGAGGGGAGGGAAACAGATCCGGTTTCATAGATCTTGGCTTTTACAACGCAACGGGTGCTTACGGTGAGATCTGTAGCTGTAAAAATTAATTCGTCATTACAAGCTTCGATGAGCACGTGTGTAAGGATAGGGATAGGGGTACTCTGGGGAACCACACTTTGAATCTTTTTAATCAAGTTGCCCAATTCATTTCGAGAGATGACGAATTTCATGCAAGCTGTGCGAGAGATCTCATTACGGATGAGGGGGATAGCTCCTGTCCCTGAAAGAACAGCCGGTTCTCGCTTCCTCCTTAGTTACGCTATCTTAGATTCCAGAACACATATGGGTAAATCCCTATGCGCAAACCACTTTGTTGTGACCGTTCCAGGCATATTACAAAGAGGGGTTTTTTTAGTAAACTTTTGCCACTCGCCACTCGGAAGAGAAGGGATGACTTGGTTAGGAGTCAAACGAAGGGAAGAGGAGGAGTGAGGGACAGTATGGGGGTGATAGTTGGTATTGACTACAGAGGGGGAGTTGTGTTTTAGTTATTCCATCCTAGTGGTTAAGTTAGAAAGAAATTCAACAAATAGCTTGCAGGTTCCCCCATGTCTATGGTTCTCCTGTGAATCATAACTTGACAGGACCTCATCTCGGTAACCTACCCCTACAGGTTGTATTGCTTTAGATGCGGTACCACTTCAAAAAACAAATAAGAAGAGGAAAGCTTGTTGCAGCATGGCAGGTGATAAAGAAATCGTATCCAATCGTAAGGCTTATTATCATTATGAAGTACTTTCTACTTTGGAAGCCGGGATTGTTTTGACTGGCACAGAGATAAAATCTTTACGTGATCATGGTGGGAACCTAGGGGACGCCTATGTGACGATTTCTAGGGGAGAGGCTTGGTTATTGAATGCTAGTATCGCTCCTTATCGATTTGGCAATATCTACAACCATGAAGAAAAACGGAAACGTAAGCTCTTATTACATAAGTATGAAATTGCAAAATTAGAAGCTCAGGTCGCTCAAAAAGGTATTACTGTTATTCCTTTAGCTATGTATCTATCTAAAGGATTTGTGAAAGTACGGCTGGGATGCTGCCAAGGGAAAAAACTTCATGATAAGCGTCAGGCTATTATTGAGCGTGAGAAAAAACGTGAGGTAGCGGCTTCATTAAAGCGGTATCGCTAATTTTATGGGGTTGTGGAGTACCCCCAGCCTTCAGGGCTTTTCGCATACATGGTAAGATTATGCTCTTCTGCCCATCGTTCCGCATCTTGTTTGGATGGGAATGTCATTAAGGCAGTAGCGATAGCATCCGCATAAGCACAATTAGGATGAATAACAGAAATTGTTGATAAGCCCAAGGAATGTGCTTGTAGGGGGTATTTTGTTATGGGATCTAGAATGTGAGAGTACCATACCCCATTTACGTACCATTTTTGGTATTCTGTTCCACTCGTTGCAATCGCTTCGTTATTCAGGTCTATGAGTGAGTTACTAGCAGAAGAGAAGATTCGCCAAGGACGTTGATCTGGATGCTCCCCAGAGGTTTTAATTTCGCCACCCCATTCCACGTAGCAGTTAGGAGAGAAATTGCGACATGCGTCAAGTAACTCATCTACGGCATAACCTTTTACCGTTCCACAAAGATCCAGCTGTATACCTGGATGAAGCTTGGTAATTGTTTGATGATGGGGATCGAGATGTAGGTAGGACCAACCTACAGGACATTGTGTTAACTCATCTTCAGAGGGGATGGTTCCCCGTTTGAGGTGAGATAGCCAGAGTATTTTTAATGGCCCTAGCGTGGGGTCAAAGCGTCGTTCTGTTTCCTGGTGAATAGAGTTAATTCGTACTAAAAAAGCAAAAAGCTCATGTGAGACCGGCAAAGGAATTTGAGCTGGGGCTCGATTGATACGAGAAAGCTCAGAATCCGGGTTCCAATTATTGTAGATATAGTCAATACGATGAAAAATCGTAAGTATAGACTGTCTTAAGCTTTGTCGTTCTTTAGAAGAAAGTGCTCTGCCGATAGTAACCCGGTAGGGGATAGTCATGCTCTCTCCCTCTATTGTTGTAGTGGAGGAGTGACATCCTGTGAGCAAAAGCATTAAGATAAAGATCTTTGATAGCTTTTCCACGTATTGCTCATAAGCATAGCAATGGTCATAGGCCCTACACCACCAGGGACAGGGGAAATGGCCTTGCATTTCGTGACCACGTTATTGAAATCCACATCGCCAATCAAAGTATACCCTTTAGGCGTTGCAGCTGAGACTCGCGTTGTTCCTACATCGATAACAGTTGTATTTGAAGAAATCATGTTTTCTTTTAAAAACAGGGGGCTTCCTACGGCCACAACAATGATATCAGCAGTTTTTAAGATATCAGTAACATTGTTAGACTCACTATGCAACAACGTAACTGTAGCATTTCCCAAGGGGGTTTTCTGCATAAGCATGGCAGCTAGGGGTTTTCCTACAATATTGCTTCTACCCACAATCGCTACATGTTGTCCTTGAATAGGAATATCGTAGTAGTTGAGTAATTCGATAATCCCTGAAGGAGTGCATGGAGCAAATCCATCCGTCTGCCCTAACAGGAGCTTCCCTACATTAATAGGATGCAGCCCGTCTACGTCTTTTTCTGGAGAGATGGCAGAGAGAATGACATGAGAGTCTATATGCTTGGGTAGGGGTAATTGGACGAGAATTCCATGCACCGTAGGGTCTTCATTGAGTCTATGGATTAAGTTTAGGATGGTGGTTAATGTGGAATCTGATGGCAGACGATGTGCCTTGGATACGATGCCGAGTTCCTGTGCTCGCTTGACTTTTGTAGCGACATAGACTTCAGAAGCAGGATCGTTACCAATCAGTACAACTGCTAATCCTGGTGCTGACGGTGCCTGCGCGATTTCTTTTTTGATGGAATTAAGAACATGCTCTGCTACAGGCGTTCCCTTTAATAACATGAAAGACCCCGTATATAGTTGCGCTATAAGGAAAGTCTACGACAAGTGCATGTTTTGCATCTAGTATAAGGGAAGAAAGGTTATAGAATGCCCCTTGATGAAAGATGGCTAACAAAGGATAGGAGAGAAAGGCAAAGATCCAAGCAAAGCATAAACTAATCAGCGGTAATGAAATCCACTTATCTTTAAGGAAAACTTTATGCAACGGATATAGCAACATAGAGGTCGTTGTGTATAGAAAGGCGTGTATGCCAAATAAACAAGAAGAGCCTGCATCACAGAAAAGCCCTACAAGTAAAGCGTGGGCCAACACCCGTTCTCTTGTACGGAGGTAAAACAGCGAGGCGAGATAAGGAGAGAAAAAGATTGGACGAAACTCCGGAGCATAATGAGGTAAAAGACAGAATCCTAGTACAGAAGTGCATAAAAGATAGTAAGTTAGGGCGCGCATCGGTTTCCATGAAGGTAGTTCATGGTCGTATTGTGAGGAAAAAGGGAAAAAAAGGAAACATCAGACTCGATTCTGTTTATTTCGTTTTTATTTTTGATTTCTTTTTATTTTATTTTGTTTTTAATAAAATAAATTTTATTAGGGATTGTTTTTCTTTTTATTCTAATGGCGAGAAAGAGCCGAGCTTTAGCTCGATTGATACAAAAGACTTCCGGAAAGGTTATTCAAAAGACAAAACCTCTGAAGGCAAAGAAAGCTCCTTTTTTCATTGAGAAAGAGGGTGAGGGTTTAGGTAAGAAAGCACAAGAGTATGATGATCTTGTGAGATCCTTGTTAGAGAAACAAGTCAAAAGTGATGATAAGGTTTTGATTTTTAGCTATCAAGATGGGTTTGTCTTTTCAGACTTAGATAGCTTTGGAAAGTACTCCATTAAATTGTAAGAATAAAAAAACTGGCAAAACGGGACTAGCTCGTGATAGGTGGGTCTAAGGAAGCTTGATGTTGTTTGGGCACCAGTTCCTACCGGCAACACAAAGATCTCTATAATTTTTGTATTGCTGGTAGTGTAAGCCGCGGGCGGCTTTCTGGAGCCATAGCGGTGCACTTTCTTGCACCCCTCTACTAACTCCTTCCCCCTATTTTTTGGTTTTTTTTCGCAAGGCGGTCTTCGCCTTGCGTTTTTTTTTCTATTTTTTACGTTTTTCTCTTAAAGACTCTAAGCTCTTTTTTTCGAATTAATTACTTTTTATTTTAAAATTTAATTAGGTTGATAAGTTTTTATTTCTGAGAAGTTATCATGACGGTTAGTGGAAGTGGAGGCGTAACCCCGAATGGTGAAGGTTGGGATCCCTCTATTATGGCAGATGTGCATACGTCGCCATCGAATCCAGCATCAGCGTCCTCTGTCGATGCAAATCCTTCTATGCAGGAGCTCGTGAGTTCAGGTGTGGGGGGGGATTATGCGGCTTCCTTGTATTTAAATAAGGGACGATACAGAAAAACTCAGGAAAAGACCTCTAACTCATTATCTACGAGGCTGCGCTCTTCCTTCTCCAAAATCAAAGCAAACACACAGTCTTTTCTCAAGACCTTTGGTACAAGGGCTTCTCGTATTTCAGCTCGGATGGCAGAACGTAGCGGAGAAGGGGCCTCATTACTCCCCAGTAACATGGATCTTGTTCGTTCTAAGGGAAATAGAATCTCTCCTGATATGCAGGCGTTTTTCTTAGATGCATCTGGGTTTAGTAATCAGAACTTTCAAGTGAAGGATTTAACTACAGAGTCGTTAGGGAGTACTGCAATAGGACCTGCTATGGATTCAAGCGCCTATCTCGCTGCGGAAGATTCTTTAGCGACAGGGGCAGCAACAACGGCACTTGCTGTCACACAAATGCAACGACAGATAACAAATATTTCTCAAGAGACAGTCAATGCTTGGACTGTAAGCAGGGGAAGTGAGATGCTTTCCTCGCTTTTAGATGCAAATGTTGAGAGCTCTTCTCTACTACGTCGAGCACCGACTATACTTCAAGAAGGAATGATAGATCTCTCTTCAACCTCCCAAGAATCTCAAAGTGCATTTTTAGGAAACAATTTGTTTAATGAAGAAGATGTTATATCCGGATATCCAAGCGAAAATAGCTCTTCCTTACTGTTACAGTCCTTAACAACCGCGAATAAAACATCTTCGAAAGAAACAGAAGAAGAACAGGTTATCCCAGAAGAGATTGCTGCGGCTTTAGCTAAGATGATGTCTTCTGTACTAACTTCAGGGAAAGCAGCTCCTGTATACACAGCCCAGTCTGCGGTAGGAGGGGCACAAAAAACGGGAGCGAATATGCGCTTTTCCGGTACGGTTTCCCATGCCTATTTAAATCATAGTGAATCACATGTAGAGCGGGAGAATAGAAGAGATTCTGCTTTCTCCCAAGGCCACCATGAGACTGGGATTGTTACAGACCTTCATAAAGAAGCTCCACAACGGTTTTTTAATGCAAGGGGTGAGAGCCATGCGGGTTTAGGAAATAATAACTCCGTTTCTGGTTTTTCTGTTTTAGGCAATCACGGGAATAACAATCATCCTATTCCCGCACATGGTCGAGAAGCTTTGTATAATTCAGAACACCTATTGGGTTCTGCTTTCTTATTTTCTTCACAAACAGGCATATCGGTACTTCTTCCTGTATCGAGGAGCATGAGTGAATACAAACAGAAATTAGATGCGTTCAAAGGGCCGGGAGGCCCTCCAGATCCTTTGATCTATCAATATAGAAACGTATCTATTGATCCACCTTTAGTGCTCAACCCACCGACTGTTTTTGGCTCTTCTACACGATTCTTTATTCAAGGTAAGCCAGAGGCCGCAGGAGTTTTCGATGATCAAGATGATTCCCAAGGATCATCAGGTGGGGATGAAGATCAGGAAAGAGAAGGAAAAAACAAAGAAAGAAGTAAAACGGATTTTGAATAACAGCCTTTAGTCACTGAGAGTTAAAGGGGATATGTTTTGATGAATAGTCTGGTTAAGGGTATAGTGTTTCTCCAGGTTATGAAATCTGGAAGAATATTTTAACGCGAGTAGGAATCACGATAATATATGAGAATACTACGTTTTGATCCGTATGGGAGCCTGGAAGTGAATTCCTTTTCAGGGAATCCCAAGCAACTGGATTATTCTTTAGGAGAAAAAATTTCCTCGGAGATTTCAAGAAATGAGGCTCTCCGACTAGCTTTGCTGGTGATAGCAGATCAAGAACAGGAACAACGTCAGAAACGCCATCGGTTTAAGATTCTTCAACAAAAACAGAAAAAAATTTTATTGTCTCAGTTACGTCATTTCCGATTAGATTTTAGAACTCTAAGAAGGGAAGATGAGTCAGAAGATGCTGCAGAAAAACGCAATGTAGCTTTTGAAGTGCCTGGGAAGAAGAAAGTCGTTAAAATGACCCCCGCTGCATCACGAGCCATCGCTCACGCTGCGGAAGCATGGGTCATAGCTAGAAATAAGGGAGTCCTGGATATGGCGGTTTCTTTATTCCTGGCTAAGGACGAGAATAATTAATTTAGAAACAAAAAGTGCCATCGTCTTGTAAGCCCAAAAGGCTCAGAGTTGATTTCTGAGCCTTTTGTGTTTTTAACAGAAGATGTAACCAGAGATTGGTTTTGTTATAATCTTGTTGTATTGCACAAACCGAGCTCTTTAAGAGTTTTCGGTTGTTCAGGTGGGTCGCTACGGAGGTCTTCGATAATGACAGAGTACTCACACTCTGGGCATTGGATTTTGTAATCAGCAGTATAGCGGGATTTATAAACTTCTGGGTTATGTTGGCAGAGACGATCTTGATCAAGCCATCCGTTTAACACGCTTACAGCGGCGTTACCAACCTTTTTCGCTGCCTCTCGAATAGCTCGCGTTTTTTCTGGATCAAATTGTTTTGGCTCCTTCTCCCCGAAGCAACAACCAAAGCATCCGCACGAACCTTTTTCAAGCGACCTTTCATCAGAAATATTGAATTTGTATTTACATTCAGAACATTTAATTTTATATCGTTGCTTTTCAGCGGATCCTCGTATTTTAAGGTGATGACTACATTCACGTTCTTCACCATACCATGCATTCATGAACCCTACCGCTGATTCCCCTGCTCTTTTAGCGGCTTCTTGAACTTTTTCAACTTGCTCCGGTGTAAGAATATCAGAAGGATCCTGATATCTTTTGAAAAAATTACAGAAGCTTTTCCAAAGGGAGTTTTTAGGTTTATTACTATCTCCATTACTGCTAAGGTCTTCGTCTGACCCACTTAGATCTAGTCTTTCATAGCCCCCAAGACAAGGACAGCATCCTCTACATCCACCAATACTCATAACTACCTCAATATAGAAAAATATTTTTAACTAAAGGACTACTATGAGGTTGTTTTGAGTGCAAAGGACGTTTAGTCGTTTGCTTAAAAGAGCGGTATTTGTACCCCCCCCCCCCCCCCC
>CALGBW010000037.1 GCA_937884635.1 uncultured Chlamydiaceae bacterium | reverse complement strand
AATTCATTTCAGTTTATTTTTCCTTCATTAAACTTTTGTTCATAATAACCTACTTAAACCCAAATATCACCCCACCTATCACCAAAAACGTTTGCTTTTGCTTCACTCCATGTACCTTTTAGTGAATTAAATAAATCTCCTAATCCCATTTTTGTCTCCTAATATATTTGACTCTTGATTAGTTTTTTTTCAAAATTTTTATTTAAAATTATTACTAAATTGTCATTTCTGTGGTTATAATGCCTTTCACACTCTTTCAAATGTATCACAAATTTGTCGCTTTTGCAACCGTTAAATTTTGTTAATCTTCTTTTTGCAAAACTCCAAAAATTCGCAATTCCGTTTACATGGCATTTCCCACGTGCAGACTCATTATGGCTATGAAAAACTCAATGATGATCGTATCCATTTAAGATTAAACCATCGTAAGCTTTCCAACTATCTGTATTTATTGTTGAATCTTCTAATTGTACAAAACTAATCAAGAGCCTTATTGAAAAAAAACTTGAATTTGATACTCAGGATTTAAATATATAAGAAATAAAGATAGTGTAAAAAAATAAAAAAACCTGGCGACGACCTACTCTCCCAAAGGGATGCCCCCTCAGTACCATCAGCGCTGTAGGGCTTGACTTCTGTGTTCGGAATGAGAACAGGTATGACTCCTACGCTATAATCACCAGGTAATAATATTCATAATTAAGTAACAATAGTAGTTAATTTAACTACTGTAATTTTAAACAAATAAGATTTAATCTCATTTGAAATCATATATACAATTTTTATTAAAAACTCAATATAGGATACAATAATATGGTCAGGTCTCACGAATTATTAGTACTGCTCAGCTGAAAAACTTACATTTCTTACACTTGCAGCCTATCAACGTCCTAATCTAGAACGGTTCTTTAGGAGGGTTAAACCCTCAGGGATATCTCATCTTGAGGTGGGCTTCCCACTTAGATGCTTTCAGCGGTTATCCCGTCCGAACATAGTTACCCAGCGGTGCTCTTGGCAGAACAACTGGTACACCAGAGGTTCGTCCACTCCGGTCCTCTCGTACTAGGAGCAGCTCCTCTCAAATATCCAACGACCATGACAGATAGGGACCAAACTGTCTCGCGACGTTTTGAACCCAGCTCGCGTACCGCTTTAAATGGCGAACAGCCATACCCTTGGGACCTTCTCCAGCCCCAGGATGCGATGAGCCGACATCGAGGTGCCAAACCGCCACGTCGATATGAACTCTTGGTGGCGATCAGCCTGTTATCCCCGGAGTACCTTTTATCCGTTAAGCGACGGCGATTCCACTTTCCACCGCCGGATCACTAAGCCCGACTTTCGTCTCTGCTCGACTTGTTGGTCTTGCAGTCAACCTATCTTATACCTTTACGCTCTACTCGTGATTGCCAACCACGATGAAATAAGCTTTGGGCTCCTCCGTTACTTTTTAGGAGGATACCGCCCCAGTAAAACTGCCCGTCTGGCAATGTCCATCTCCCAGATTCATGGAACAATGTTAGATTCCCAACTTGTTAAGACCAGTATTTCAACGTTGACTCACACCACCCTGACGAGCAGTGATCTTAGTCTCCTGGCTATCCTACACATAACAAATCAAAAATCAATACCAAAGTACAGTAAAGGTTCACGGGGTCTTTTCGTCCTTTCGCGGGTAAACAGCATCTTCACTGCTACTACAATTTCACCGAGTCTTTCGTTGAGACAGTGCCCAGATCGTTACACCATTCGTGCAGGTCGGAACTTACCCGACAAGGAATTTCGCTACCTTAGCACCGTTATAGTTACGGCGGCCATTCACCAGGGCTTGGGTTCAATGCTTCGCCTCGCAGCTAACATATCCCTTTGACCTTTTGGCATTGGGCAGGCGTCACACCATATACTTCCCCTTAGAGGTTTGCATAGTGCTGTGTTTTTGTTAAACAGTCGCCTGGGCCATTTCTCTGCGGCCTCTCTCAGCTCTTACCGTTCGATAGTCACCAAAAAAGGCTCCCCTTATTCCGAAGTTACGGGGATAATTTGCCGAGTTCCTTAACGAAAGTTATCTCGCGCGCCTTAGAATACTCATCTCGCCCACCTGTGTCGGTTTTGGTACGGTCGCCATCAACAGCTAGAAATTATTTCTTGAAAGCTTCGCGCTACACTATCGGTTCCTCCTTAGATTCCCCTTAATGACGACCTAACCTTATGTCGGCGGATTTACCTACCAACCAGTCTCATCGTCCTACGGACATTTCCAATCGTCCGCGTGCTTAACTTACTCCGTCATTCCTTCGCTAATGTTTTAGGCGGTACAGGAATATTTAACCTGTTAACCCATCGTCTACGCAGTTACGCCTCAACTTAGGGGCCGACTAACCCAGGGAAGACGAGCTTTACCCTGGAAACCTTGGGCTTTCGGCGAGGGAGATTTTCACTCCCTTTATCGTTACTTATGCCATGGATCTTCACTAGTATCCGCTCCAGCACTCCTTACGGTATACCTTCTACGCTGAATACTACGCTCTCCTACCGCGCACTAACTGTGCACCCGCGATTTCGGTTTTATGCTTAGCCCCGTTTATTATCGGCGCAATAATTCTCGATTGGTGAGCTGTTACGCACTCTTTAAATGATTGCTGCCTCTAAGCCAACATTCCAACTGTCTTAGAATCATCACTTCCTTACTCACTTAGCATAAAATTTGGGACCTTAATCGGCGATCTGGGCTGTTCCCCTCTCGACAACGAAGCTTAGCCCCCGCTGTCTATCTCCCGGACTCAATTGTGGTATTCGGAGTTTGATTTCCGTTGGTAAGCCGGTAGGCCCCCGCTAGAATTCAGTGCTCTACCCCCACAATCTTATTTCCGAGGCTAACCCTAAAGTTATTTCGGAGAGAACAAGATATCTCCAAGTTTGATTGGCCTTTCACCCCTATTCACAACTCATCCAAACCTTTTTCAACAGGTACTAGTTCGGTCCTCCACAAGGTCTTACCCCTGCTTCAACCTGGTCATAAATAGATCACTTGGTTTCGTGTCTAAATCAAACGACTCTTCGCTCTTTTAAAACTCGCTTTCGCTTCGGCTCCAAAACGTACGTCTCTTAACCTCGCCGTTTAACTTAACTCCCTGGCTCATCATGCAAAAGGCACGCCGTCAACCTTGCCCTTTCGGACATTGGTCTCCGACCGCTTATAAGCTACTGGTTTCAGGTTCTATTTCACTCCCTTAACAAGGGTTCTTTTCACCTTTCCTTCACAGTACTGGTTCACTATAGGTCATTGACTAGTATTTAGCCTTGGAGAGTGGTCTCCCCAGATTCAAACTAGGTTTCACGTGTCTAGTCCTACTCAGGTTTCGGATCGGGTCTCTCGTCTTTTCGTCTACGGGACTTTCACCCTGTCTCGTTCAACTTTCCAGAAATATTCAACTAAAACTTAAGATCCCTTTATCTCCGACCCTACAACCCCGCGCCTAAGACGCGGTTTGGGCTCTTCCCCTTTCGCTCGCCGCTACACAGGGAATCTCTTCGATTTCTTTTCCTCTGCTTACTAAGATGTTTCAGTTCGGCAGGTGTCGCCTCATACGCCTATTTCATTCAGCGTACAATGTTAGATTGTTAATCTAACGGGTTTCCCCATTCGGATACCTCCGGGTCTTCGCTCTTTACCAGCTCGCCGAAGTTTTCTGCAGGTAGTCGCATCCTTCATCGCCTGTCAATGCCAAGGCATCCACCAATAGCTCTTAATAACTTGGTTCGTATTAATTCTATCGATCCATGCAAGTTAACTTCACCTAAAGACTTCTATTCTTAAACGTCTATTATTATATGTGAATTTACTTGTTACCTTATTCTTTACATAACATACTTGATCATTCTCTAGTGTCTAGAAATCCACACCTTAACAATGCAAATGAAATAGAATACAAACTCTCATAAAATACTTGCCCAACCTAGCTAAACTGCTCTCGCAGTCCGCTTATCCTTAAAAGGAGGTGATCCAGCCCCACCTTCCGGTAGGGCTACCTTGTTACGACTTCATCCCAGTCATCAGCCTCACCTTGGGCGCCTCTCCCCCTCGCGGGTTGAGTCAACGACTTAAGGTAAAACCAACTCCCATGATGTGACGGGCGGTGTGTACAAGGCCCGGGAACGTATTCACGGCGTTATGGCTGACACGCCATTACTAGCAATTCCGACTTCATGTAGTCGAGTTGCAGACTACAATCCGAACTGGGGCCGGCTTTTAGGATTTGCTCCATCTCACGATATTGCCACCTTCTGTACCGGCCATTGTAGCACGTGTGTCGCCCTGGGCATAAGGGCCATGCTGACTTGACGTCATCCTCGCCTTCCTCCTGGTTAACCCAGGCAGTCTCGTTAGAGTTCCCACCCTAAGTGCTGGCAACTAACGATAAGGGTTGCGCTCGTTGCGGGACTTAACCCAACACCTCACGGCACGAGCTGACGACA
>CALGBW010000036.1 GCA_937884635.1 uncultured Chlamydiaceae bacterium | reverse complement strand
ATTTGCACATGTTGTCTAACCAGGGCTATTGAATAATCTCCCACTCTAAGACGTATTTTTGCATTCTACGTGCTTCATACGCCTGTCCAAACCATCTTATATGTTCAGGCAATGATGACTCTTCTTATTCCATAGAGTTTCACACCTAGGATACATTAAGAAGCTGATGTGAAGGATCATCCTATGAGAAGCAAAGACTTGTTTGCAAGTGTTCTAATATACATCTATTGTGTAACGGCCTTCTTCTTTTAAACGAAGAAAAGCCTCTTTTCCTAAGATTTCTTCTAGGACTCTTTTGATTTCCGTTCCTAAAATCCTTCTTCCACAAACAAAGAAAAAAGCACCTTGGTCATAAAGAGCTCGGATGAGATCACCCTGTTTGCATACAGCATCTTGTACATACTCTTTTTGTTCCCCCTCTCGAGAAAAAGCAGAAAACAGCTGTAGCTTATCCTGTTCAATGATCTTTTGCCAAAAATTTTGGTAATAGAAATTGCTCTTCTCATAACGTTCGCCAAAGAAGAGTATATTCATACCAGAATCTTGTTGATACAAACGCTGCTGAACAAACCCTTTATAAGGAGAGATCCCCGTTCCTGACCCTATCATAACAATAGGCTTACCTTTTGTCTTTTCCGTTAAGGTAAAGTGCCTTGTCGGCTGAACAAAAGCAAATAATGGATCCCCCTCCTGCAGCTGTTTACAAAGAAAAGAAGAACAAGCCCCCAATCGTTGAGAGAACTTCCCTTTATATGTGACCAACCTTACAAGCAATTCCATCTCACCTGATAACACATACGGTGAAGAAGCGATTGAATAAAAGCGGGGCAATAAAGGAAGTACCGAATGAACAAATTCTTGTAAGGGGATCTGCGGACGAAACTCGTATAGAGCATCAAAAAGAGTCGTTTCTTTTTCTAAAGAAGGGAAAAACTGCTTGAACTTAGCAGGGATCTTATCCAAATCAACATAAGAAGTCAAAAAATCCCGTATTGATAACGGAGAAGAAGCAGCCTTAGGAGAATCTATAATCTCAGAAGGTGCGTATTGCAAAAAAGAGAGAACATCATCGACGAGAGAAGGCTCATTTTTTGGGAAAACCCCTAGGGAATCTCCCACTTTATAGGGCAATTCTGAGCCTTTCACATCACAAAAAATTTGATAAACGGGATCAATAGGATCTTGTCCCGAAGAAGAAAAAGAACAAAGCCCTCTAGACCTTAAAAAAACTCTTTGGGCTTTAAATTTTTCTAGTAAAGGCATGAATACGTCTTAAGCAGCCTTAATTTTAATATCAACACCAGCAGGAAGCGCTAACATCTTCAGGGCGTCAATTGTCTTCCCTGTCGGATCCAAAATATCGACCAAACGCTTGTGAGTACGTATTTCAAATTGCTCTCTAGATTTTTTATCCACGTGAGGAGAACGTAAGACGGTATACACTTCCCGTTTAGTAGGTAAAGGAATAGGGCCAACAACACGAGCACCAGTCCTTTTAGCAGTTTCAACAATATCTGCCGTTGATCGATCCAACTGCCCTTGATCAAACCCTTTCAAACGGATACGAATCTTTTGTTTTTGCTGCTTCATATATTCCCTTACTTCTTAACAATCTCTTCTTGAATTTTTTGAGGAACTTTAGCAAAGAATGCTGGTTCCATCGTTGATGTGGCTCGACCGGAAGTCAAAGATCTCAAAGAAGTTGTGTATCCAAACATTTCACTTAAAGGAACCTCAGCATTAACCTGCGCCATGTTCTTAGAGGATTCCTGTCCAAGAATTTTTCCTCTACGACGGTTTAAGTCACCTATCACATCCCCAAGATGATCCTCAGGAGTTGTTACAGCTACTTTCATAATTGGCTCTAGAATTACAGGAGCTGCTTTTCTGCAAGCTTCCTTCACTGCCATAGAACCGCAGATTTTAAATGCCATTTCACTGGAGTCCACTTCGTGATAAGAACCGAATACGATACTTACCTTGACGTCAACTAAACCATAACCAGCTAGTACCCCAGAATTTAGCCCTTCCTCAATACCTTTAATCACGGCCGGGATGTACTCTTTAGGAATCACACCACCGACAATCTTACTAACAATCTCGTTACCTTTGCCTGGCTCGTTAGGCTCAATTTCTAAACATACGTGAGCGTACTGCCCCCGACCACCAGACTGTTTAACGTATTTCGTTTCACTATTACTGCTTTTCGTAATTGTCTCTTTATAAGAAACCTGAGGCTTGCCGACATTCGCTTCTACTTTAAACTCTCGGATCATACGATCACGTAAAATATCCAAATGAAGCTCGCCCATTCCAGAAATAATTGTCTGTCCGGTTTCCTCATTACTTGTTACTCGGAACGTAGGATCTTCTTCAGAAAGAGCACTTAATGCTTGAGCAAGTTTTTCACGATCCCCCTTTGATTTTGGCTCAATAGCCATATCAATAACTGGCTCAGGAATCTCAATGCGTTCAAGCACAATTTCCTGATTCTCATCGCATAAAGTATCCCCTGTTACAGAGAACTTCAAACCAACGCAAGCTCCGATGTCACCAACAGTAAACTCATCCCTATCAGTTCTTTCATTAGCATGCATTTCTAACAGTCTAGAAATACGTTCTTTTTTATCTTTTGTAGAATTCAGAATGGCAGAGCCTTTCTTCAGCGTACCAGAATAAATACGAATAAATGTGATACGACCGACATAAGGGTCTGTCATGATTTTGAAAGCTAAAGCTGCTAAAGGACCGTCTTTGCTTGGGGAAAGAACAACCTCTTGGTTTGTCTTGAGGTTAATTCCTCTTACTTCACCACGATCCAAAGGTGATGGCAACCACTTTACAATCACGTCTAGAAGCTGCTGAACACCCTTATTCTTAAATGCCGTTCCGCAAAGCACCGGGTTAATCTTATTAGCGATAACCCCTTTACGCATGACAGCATGAATTTCTTCTTCCGAAATAGAATCTGGATCCTCTAAAACTTTCATCATGAAAGCTTCGTTCCCTTCATCTACAGTAGCCAACTCTTCCAAAAGAAGGGAGCGCAACTCTGCGCATTTTTCTTGTAATTCTTCAGGGATTTCTCTTTCTTCCCACTTAGCTCCAAGAGTCTCATCTAAAAAGTACAAAGCCTTCTTAGAAATCAAGTCAACCATTCCAACAAATTGACTTTCTGAACCAATAGGGCAGTGAACAGCAACTGCATTGGCTCCCAATTTCTCTTTCATAGACTCGACAGCAGCAAAGTAATTTGCTCCCATACGATCCATTTTGTTAACGAAAGCGATCCGAGGAACACCGTACTTATTCGCTTGTCTCCATACAGTTTCAGACTGAGGCTCAACTCCGGAAACAGCATCAAAAACAGCAACAGCTCCATCTAAAACACGTAAAGAACGCTCCACCTCAATCGTGAAGTCTACGTGCCCGGGAGTATCGATAATATTGATTTTAGCGCCCAACCAAAAAACAGTTGTCGCAGCAGAGGTAATTGTAATCCCCCTCTCCTGCTCCTGCTCCATCCAGTCCATCGTAGCGCCACCTTCATGGACCTCACCAATCTTGTGAGTTCTCCCGGCGTAATAAAGAATTCTTTCTGTTGTCGTCGTTTTCCCTGCATCGATATGCGCCATGATACCGATGTTTCTAATTGCGCTTAAATCGAATTCTTTGCTGTTCATCAACTCTTTACGCCTCTTTCAAAAATCCCTAAACTTCTTCTTACCACTTATAATGAGCAAATGCTTTATTCGCTTCAGCCATACGGTGAGTATCTTCCCGTTTCTTAATTGTGGTTCCTTGTTTGTTGTAACAATCCACAAGCTCAGCAGCCAATCCTACTTCCATAGACTTGCCTGGCTTACTACGAGCATTCTTAATAATCCATTGCATAGCCAAACAGTTCTTTCTTTCAGGGGCCACTTCAACAGGAACTTGGTAAGTAGCTCCACCAACTCGACGAGAACGGACCTCCAACAATGGTTTTGCATTTTCTAAAGCTTCTTCAAAACCTTGCAATGGATTCTCTATACCGACTTTCTTAGCGAAACGCTCTAGAGCAGAATAAACAATCTTTCTTGCGATGCTTTTTTTGCCATGCATCATGATTTTGTTGATAAATCTCTCCAGAATCACACTCCCGTAAATAGGATCGCCTGGAATTTCTTTTTTCTCAGCAGCATGTCGTCTAGACATAAATTAACCTCGTTTCTACCTTACGAAAAACAACCCTATTTAGGACGTTTCGCTCCATATCTAGAGCGACTTTGTTTTCTATTTTTTACAGCAGCACAATCTAAAGCGCCTCGTACAATATGATAACGCACCCCGGGCAAGTCTTTTACTCGACCACCTTGAACTAAAACAATGCTGTGCTCCTGCAAGTTATGCCCCTCACCACCGATATAAGCAATAACCTCCTGCCCATTAGACAGACGTACCCAGGCAACTTTTCGCAAAGCGGAGTTAGGCTTTTTAGGTGTTTTTGTCTTAACTTGGAGACATACTCCCCTTCTTTGGGGGCATCTTTGCAATGCAGGGGATTTCTTTCTGGATGCGCTAGATTGACGCTTATTGCGTATTAACTGATTAATGGTTGGCATGTATCCTTCTCAATTCCACAAATTCCGGCACTCTCTTCAAAAAAAGTTAAGGAAGAAAAAACCTTTTTGATAACAGATTGAAAACCATACATAGAGAAATGCTCCAGAAGCAAATCAAGAAATCATTACGGTCTTCAAGCAAGTATATTCGGGCATGTGTCACCCTGTAATGCGCAGAACTATACAGTCGGGACAGATTTTATGGAAAGACGAAACTTCGGCGTTTTATCAACTTATTTCTTCAATGAAAGAAACAGAAAACACCCTCTCTCTTATAAGAAAAAAAGCGCTTATAAACAGCCTTCTGCGTGCAACCAAAAGAAAATTAAAACCCTTTCTTTTTTTAATCTGCCCGAACAAACTCATCAAGTTCAGCGAGGAAGGAGTATAGGCATCAAACTCTTTGTTGGCAAGAGGTTCCTCTATAAAAAGGACTGCAGCACACATATAAAATACTTTTTTATTTTTTCACCCAAACTGTTGCTAACTAGCTGAGGTATAAAATTTTTTCTTTAATGTTGTTGTTTTGTTCCTAAACAATTACCATCTGCTGATATTCACAGACACATGTTTTGTAATATTGTCATGAACATATCCTTTTCAAATAATCAACTATCCCCAACAACACCCCATTCCTCTCCTGAGCTGTTAAGACACATAGCAATGCTTGCTATGGGCGCTCTTTTTCTCGTTCTCTCGACTATTTTGTGTATTTTGGGAACTTTATCTCAGGTCACACTACCCTTTGCTGGTGCCTACTTTATGATTGGGTGTTTCCTTTACCAAGTATCCATTAGTATTCTTATACTCAATGCACTTTGCGTCTCCCCTCGCTTTCTTCCCCTATAAAAAAATAAAAATTTAACAAACTAACTCAAGTTTGTTCATCCCCTGCCGATATTACGAATATCCTCGATGAATAGAGCTATTTGTAATGACAAAATTCCTTCGCCTACTCGGTTTGCCTCTCTGTTTCTTTTCTGTTTTTTGTTTTTCGACAGAGTTAAAAGACCCACAAGATGTCCATTCTACGATTGAAAAACTTGTCAGTTATCACGTAGATACAAAAGAAATCACAGCAGATATTCTTTCTACCTCAGTAGAGGAATATGCAAAAATCTTCGATACCAATAAAGCATATCTTACCCAACAAGAGGTCCTCTTTCCAATTGCCACCTCAGAAGCACGTAGACGCTTATTAAAAAATTATCGAGCTAATGAATTCTCTGCCTACCATCAATTAGATACTTCTATTCAAAACAGTATCCTGCGAGCTCGTGTATGGAGATCATCATGGGCTTCAGATTCTGAAAAATTAGTGCAAGAGGCACGGTCTAAAGCATTACATAAACGTCCTAAAGTATGGGCTTCATCAATCCAAGAAGTAAAAGACAGACAACACCACCTACTTTTATCCTATATTGCCCTACATTTATCCGATGGTGACAGTGATCGGTACCGAGGGAAAGAACAGCGTTTAGTTCAGCTATGTATAAAGCAGATAGAAAATCACGAAAACATCTACTTAGGGGTTAACGGACAAGGACACGCTCTTTCTCAAGAAGAAAAAGATAAATTGTTACACGCTCGTATTGTGAAGGCTGTAGCCCATAGTTTAGATGCACATACAGACTACTTCAGTAAAGAAGAAGCTTTAGCCATGCGCGTACAACTAGAAAAAGGCATGTGCGGAATCGGTATTGTACTAAAGGAAGATATCGAAGGCGTAACCGTTCGAGAAATTCTTCATGGCGGTCCTGCAGAAAAAAGTGGTCAACTTATTGCTGGGGACATCATTTCTCATGTGGATGGACAGGATATATCTGACGTTTCCTTTACCCATGTTTTAGAAATTCTCAGAGGAGCACCCGGGTCTTCTGTAACCCTTAAAATACGCAGAGGGGACAATTCTCGAACAGTTCATTTAAAAAGAGAAAAAATCTTCCTAGAAGATCGCCGCGTAGATGTGTCCTATGAACCGTATGGGGATGGAGTAATCGGAAAAATTACACTACATTCTTTTTATGAAGGAGATAATAACATCTCTAGTGAGCAGGATCTCCGCGACGCTATTCAAGAATTAAAGGCTAAGAATCTTTTAGGTTTGGTTCTTGACATTCGTGAGAATACAGGAGGATTTCTCTCTCAAGCTATTAAAGTGTCCGGTTTATTCATGACGAATGGAGTTGTTGTCGTTTCTCGCTATGCCGATGGTTCTATTAAACGTTATAGAACTATCTCCCCTCAAAAATTTTATAACGGGCCTCTGGCAATTTTAGTATCAAAAAGTTCTGCATCTGCAGCAGAAATTGTCGCTCATACCTTGCAAGATTACGGAGTTGGTATCATTGTAGGCGATGAACAAACTTATGGAAAAGGGACAATTCAACACCAAACGATCACAGGCAACGCAAATGATGACTTTTTTAAAGTCACTGTAGGAAAATACTATGCACCATCTGGACAATCTCCTCAATTACAAGGAGTGAAGTCCGATATCGTCATCTCTTCCCGTTATGCAGAAGACCCCTTAGGAGAACGTTTTTTAGAACATCCTCTTCCCTCTGATCGATGTGATAATGTTTTATCCGATAATCTACAGGATTTAGATACAAACATTCGCCCTTGGTTTCAGAAATATTACCTACCCAATTTACAGAAACAAGAAGAAAAATGGCGTTCTATGCTACCGCAGCTTATTGCTAATAGTAAGCAACGCCTTGAAAATAACCTGAATTACAATCATTTTCTTAGTTCTTTGAAACACAGTAATACTGACCAAAACTATGGATCTAATGATTTACAAATGGAGGAATCAGTCAATATTGTGAAAGATATGATTGTATTAGCAAGAACACGATCCCTAAACACTGAAAATCCTTAATATGTTTATGCACGTTGTCCTTCTCAAAAGGAGAGGAGATAGGTAAAAGGTAGGTATACAAAAACGTGTCCTGACAGCGCAGTTGCACTGTTACACCTGCGCTATCTGATTCTGTCTTATCCTTTTTTCCCTTTCTTCCCTTTTTTCTCATTAGTTTTTTCGTTTTTTACCTCTGTTGTCTTATCCTTTGTTGTTTTCTTATTCTCTACAGCGGCTTCTTCATCCTTCGCATCAGACGGTCCCACCGCCTCTTCACTGACAGTAGTTGCTTGAGGGTTACTGACTTGATTCACAACATGATCTGATTGAGCTGTTTTCTCTTTTCTACTACTAGACTCGTTACGTTTACTATCCGTAGCTGCATTCTCTACGATCTTATCCATAGGTGTATTCTCTATAACTCTATCTGCAGACGAGTCCTTCACAGTTCCCCCTAATATTTTCGCACAAGATTGCAAACTACCTAATGTAATCTCACCTGATTGCAATGAAGAAGTCAGTACTTTAACAACTCCTGCCACTTGTAAGGAAATCACAGGTAAAATTTTACTCCCTACACTAGAATGCAAAACAACACCGGCCACTATTCCCGCCAGAAGCAACAAAATGGTTATAACTACGAGGGTAATACGGAAACAACGATTTTCCAAAAGCCCTAGATCTTTTATTTTTGTGAAAGCCG